>JAUVCD010000076.1 GCA_030590865.1 Myxococcales bacterium
AGCAGACGGGTCGCGTGGCGTCGCACCAGCACCAACTCGAAGGTTCCATCGGGCACGTGGCTCAGAAATGCCCGTGCCAGCTCGAGCTGTGCATCGATGTCGTCGCTCGGCAGCGAGCGCGAGGCATCGATCACGAAGACGGTGCTGAGCTTCCTTGGCAGCGGCCGCAGCTCAGGGGCGGTGTCGATCTCCAGCCGGAAGAACTCTTTGTCGATTGCTGCCGGAACGCTTCCGAGTCGGGTCGCCACGGTGTCGATGGGCGGCGCCTTGATGCTGATGGTCGCCTGGCCATTATCGCCGGCACCAGGCGCATCGGGAATGAACTTTGGCGTATCGGCAGCCTTCGCCTTGACCTGACGCTTGCCGACCGTTGCCTCGAGTGACCATTTCTTGAGCGTGCCGGTGTCGAGCCCGGCGTGATCGCTCACCACCAGACGCCAGGTGCCTTTGGTCGCTACGGGCTTGTCGAGGGCCAGTTGGAAGGTCTCGCGCACATCATTTTCGCCGCCTCCAGAGATGTCCTCGAGATCGTGCCACTGGCCGTCAGGTGTAATCAGCTCGAGGACCAGGTCGCCACGGTAGGTGTGTTGCAGATCGACGCTCACCGCTACGGTTGTGGTCTTCTCGTCGTCAGCTACCAGGATGTCACTCTTGATGTAGCTGGCCCCGGGACTCGGGTTTTTCTTGCCGAACCAAGCTGGCGTCGAGTCGTCAACCACCAAAGGTATCGCGCGGTTCACGGCGACCGGCCGGCCGTCGATCATTGGCTTGGGACCAAGGACCCGAAGCGATGACGTCGACAGGCCGTTTCCCTCGGGAATGCGCGGATAGGAGACATAGTAGCGACCATCTCGATAAGAGGTCGGTGCGGTGAGCGAGTAACCGACCGTGGACTTGCCTCCTGGCGGCACCGGGAACACGCGGAGCTCCAGATCGCTCGACCACTTCCAGCTGAGCAGCGCCGGGTCCTTCGGCAGATGGGGGCCGAAGCCCGTCAGCTTCCGATACAGCTCGGCGGCCCGCTCCCGCCGCATCAGCTCGCCTTCGAACCAATCATTGCCCACCTTGATGCGGAGCCCCGTGGCGGCAGCTCCCACCGGCAAGGAGATGTCGACCACCGCCTCGTCGTGCCGTTTGCCTTGGTTCGAGAAGACGCGGGCGACTCGATAGCGCGCCACGCCGTTCTTGATGCGGAGTGCCACATCGTGGCGGATCTCCTCCATCGGCTGATTGCGAGTGGCGTTAAACCGGTCAGCCGACGCTGGGGAGGCAAGGAGGAGGGCGGTGAGACCCAAGGCACCAACGTGGGGACGCATGAGGATGAGACACCAGTGGGCTCCGCTGGTTCCCGTTATCCCGAGCAGCGACCTGGGCCGGCGCCCAGGGCATTCGCTGGGTGCTAGGCTTCTTCGATGAGTCCCAGCTTCGACACCAGGAACGAGTAGTCGGCGCTGCCGCTGCTCACGGTCACCTCGATGGTGTCTTCGTCGACTCGCTCGAAGGTCAGGGTGAGGTCCTTGCCGTCGAAGGGGGTGATCAGGCTGTAGCTGCCCGCTTGAGGCACCGGATCGATCCAGCGCACCTCCACGCCATCGATGTCCAGATCCCACTGGCCAGCCTTGCCCTCCCAGTTGCGACTGCCGTTGATCTCAATCCCCTCGACGATGCCACCAGGCAGTAGGGTATGGGTGCGGTTGCCGCTTCCGACTCCCTGCCGTCCATCGAAGAGGCGGGTCCAGGTGAGCTCGTGGGTGACGTTGCGGCTCCCTTCGGCGAAGCTCCAGGTGACCGTCGCTGTGCCGGTGACCGACATCACCTGGTTGCTGAGCTCATCCCAAGCGTGGCTCACGAGCACGTCGCCGTCGTCGTTGCGGTTGATCGTGACGCTATGGGAGCCTGAGTAGGTTTGTCCGTGCCAGGTGCAATTGCCTCCGTTGACCCCGTATTCGATGGTCAAGGTGGCATTGGCGAGGGTGATCTCCGCGCAGGGCAACTGGGAGGTGATGAAGTCTCGCAGCTCTTGGGCGGCCTGCTCGACGGCCTGGCCAATGGTGAAGTTAGTGCTGATCTCGACGGTGCCGTTGATCAATGTCGCGGCCTGAGAGGAGAGGGATGATTCCTCTAGGGCTTGCCGCGCTTCGGCGGCAGTCAGCGCCTCGTCCTCCGGCTTGCACGAGATGTTGAGCAACAAGAACGTGACGGTGAGCAGGGCGATTAACTTGCGCATGACCATAGAATGTCATGTTCATCCGGCTTCGCCTAGCCGTCGCAGGGGCGAGTCAGTGCGACCAGCAGCTCAGTCTTCGGCGAGAAAGCGCTCTACTTCACGACACACCAGGGCGGGCTGCTCCACCACTGAATAGTGGGTGCAGCCAGGCAAGACGACCAACTCGGATGAAGGGATAGCTGCGTGCATCCGACGGGCCATCTTCAGCGGAGTGGCCAGATCGCGGTCACCAGCCAGAATCAAGACCGGGACGTCGATGGTAGCGGCCACGTCGCTGGCATCGTGATCGACCAGCCCGAGCAGGCAGCGCAGATAGATTTCCTTATCCGTTGCTGCCACGCCGCGCACCATCACCATGAAGGTCTGTTCGTCGCACTCAGGATGGACCCAGCCGACCCGTTTCATCATCTCGAGGAACAAGGGAAGGTCTGGGGCGCGGCGCAGGACCGCGTTGACCATCCGATGGTGGCGGAGACCCAGCCGAAGAGCCAAACGGACGGCAGGGCCCAGATGGGAGAGGCCCAGCATTGAATCAGCTGGTTTGCCGGTGGTGCCGCTCAGTACGATGAACCGCCTCAGGGTGCCGGGCCGCAGGCGCAGCAGCTCGAAACCGACCTGGGCCCCCATGCTCCAACCGAGATAGTCCAGCGGTGTTGCGATACCCTCAGCGTCGAGCACCGCTTCCAGGTCCCGGCCGTGGACCGTCGGGCCGAGATCGCCGTCCTCGGTGGGTCGGCCTGAGCGGAAGGTGCCCCGATAGTCCCACAGTATGAGCTGTCGACGACCCGCTAGCCGGTCGACGAAGTCGCCGAGCCCGCGCCAGTCCACACCCACACCGTTGCCCACGACCAGCGGCGTCCCGGACCCAAATACCTGGTAGGCGATGATTGTTCCGTCGAAGCTCTTGGCGCGTCGTTCTTCCATGGTGAGTTCTCTGGGCAGGTGTCGTTCAGTCTCCAGCTGTTGGAGCCGTCTCATCGTCGTCGATAGCCCCAGCCGGCTCGGCGCCGCCGAGCGGCTCGAGGGCTCGCGCCAGTGAGGTGGCGGTCTCCTGAGCCGAGTGGAAGCGTGCGTCACGATGCAGAGCGAAGCTGTGAGCGAACCAGGCGTCGAGCGCCTGGGGCCATTGCTTGTCGTAGTGAGTCGGCGGCACATAGTCGGCCTCGCACACCGCCCGGCACATGTCCGGGAAGTCGGGGCCGGTGAAAGGCAGCGCACCGAAGAGCATCTGGTAGGCCATGACGCCCAGGGCCCACAAGTCGGTGCGGAGGTCGACCTTGGACGCGTGCCGCAGCTGCTCCGGGCTCATGTAGATGGGCGTACCCAGCGTCTCGCGCACGTCGGTGACGACGCTGCTGCCGCCGTCGAGCCGCTTGGCTACTCCAAAATCGAGCAGCTTGACGATGATGTCTCGATCGGACCGCAAGACGAAGACGTTGTCGGGCTTGACGTCTCGATGGATGACGCCAACCTCGTGGGCTTTTTGGAGTGCTCGGCAGACCTGGGTCGCCACACTGAGGCTGTCCCGGGGACGGAGCTGACCATCCCGGTGGAGCCGCTCCTTCAATGACTCGCCCTCGAGCCATTCCATCACGATGAAGGGCGTCGAGTCAGGTAGCTCGCCTTGGGCGTAGGTATGCACCAGGTGGGGGCTCTCGATCTGTCGGGCCAGTTGGCCCTCCCGTTCGAAGCGAGCGCGGGTGTTCTTGTCGCAGGCCAACGACGCAGACAGGAACTTCACGGCCACCTGGGTGTGCAAACGCATGTCAGCGGCGACCCAGATGCTGCTCATACCGCCATCCTTCAGCGGACGGATGAGTCGCACCGATGGCGTGATCCAGGTGCCGGGTTCGAGTTCCATCGTGGCTATAAGCTCCAGCTGAACGCTCTGCGGGTGAGCACCAGGCTGTCGCCCGCTGGACTTCGCTACCTCTGCGCCGATCGCATGGCCCTAAGCCTACTACAGGCCGTCAGGATTGAGCCGCCGGTCGACGTACTCAGGGGATGACGCTAATCTAGCGTGCTCGCGCATCGGTGGACTCGAGGCGGTAGGCGACCACTCGAGTCGGAGCGGATCCGCTGCGCGGCGGAGGTAGACATGAGGTTCGAGCGGATACTCCTTGGCTTGGTTGGGCTTGGCGTCTTGGGCATCGCGACCTCTGCGCAAGCGGTTCAACAACCAGCCCACCTGGTCGGTCGACCGGCGCTCGAGGTCGTGAACGGACCGGCGGTGCGCAGCGCTCGCCTGCTGCGGTGGCATTCGACGCCGCCGGCGGCCTTCCCAGGATGGCGCGCCCTCCGCGCCGAGCTAGGGCCGTCGACATCGGCGGTATGGGATCCGGTGACTGGCGTTCCGAGCCGTATCTGGGGTGCCGGAATCGAGCTCCCGGCCTCCCTGGCCTCGGCGACCACCGCCGAGAAGCTGGTGCGTGCCGTCCTGACTCGCCACCTCGGACTGCTCGCCCCTGGTGCCCAGCCTAGCGATTTCGTGCTCGTCTCCAATGATCTCGACGCCGGTATGCGCACTCTCGGGTTCGTCCAGACCGCCGGTGGGATGCCGGTGATCGGCGGCCAGGTCAGCTTTCGAATCAAGAACGACCGGCTGTTCATGATCGGCTCCGAGGCTCTGCCTCATGTCACGGCCCTCCCGCCAAGCAAGCCCCTCGATACGGACGTGGCCCGGTCGGTGGCCGTGTCCTGGGTGCTGTCGGACGTGGCGTCTCATGCTCAGGCCACGGCGGTGGACGGGCCTGTCGTCTTGCCTCTGGTCAGCCAGCAGGCGGTGCGTTTTGCGACGGTGATGCGGGTGGCGGTAGCGGCGGACCAACCGCTTGGACAGTGGGCCGTCTATTTGGATGCCGAGACCGGTGCGCCGGTGGCCCGGGAGCAGTTGCTGCGCTTCGGAGCCGGCACGGTGCTCTACAACACGCCGGTGCGCTGGCCTGGATCGAACCGCAGCGATTATCCAGCGGCTTACGCGTCAATCGACGTGGATGGCACCCCTCTGACGAGCGATGTCGCCGGTGGGGTGACCTGGTCGGGCACCGCCCAGGCATCTGTCTTGGCTCGGGCCGAAGGCACTTTCGTGACCGTCGACAACCAGGCCGGAGGCGAGGCAACCGAGTCACTCCAGCTCGCCGATGGGGGCAGCACCGCCTGGAATGCGCTGAGCTCGGAGACCATCGACGCTCAGCTCACGGCCTACATCCACGCCGATCGGGTCAAGCAATACGCTCGCGGCTTCGCCCCAGCGCTGACCTACCTGGACGAGGTGCTCCAGGTGAACGTGAACATCGACGATGAATGCAACGCGTTCTACAGCGGCCAGAACGGATCCATCAATTTCTTCCTGTCCAGCTCGACCTGTAGCAACACCGCCCGGCTGCCTGACGTCATCTATCACGAGTTCGGCCATGCGATTCACCACCACGCCATCATCCCCGGGGTAGGGCAGACCGAGGGCTCTCTCGGCGAGGGCGTGAGCGACTACTTGGCGGCGACGATTACCGGCGATCCGGGCATGGGCCGGGGTTTCTACAAGACCAACGCCCCGCTCCGTAACCTCGATCCAGCCAATGGTGAGAACCAATGGCCCGACGACCTCGGCGAGATCCATCACGGGGGGCTGATCATCGGCGGCACGCTCTGGGATCTACGGAAGCTGCTCATCGCCAAGCACGGCGAGCCAGCCGGCATCTCGGTCAGCGACGAGCTCTGTTATCAGGCACAGCGTCGGGCCGTAGACATGCCCACCATGTATTTCGAGACCTTGGCGGCCGATGACACAGACGGCAACCTCGAGAACGGCACGCCCAACCTATGCGAGATCAACGAGGCCTACGGGATGCACGGCCTTCGGCAGCTGACGGCGGCGATTAGCGACCTTGCGGTTCAACCCCCGGGTATGGACGACTACGAGGTCATCCTGACCGTTTCTGGCCTGTTCAGCATGTGCCCGGCGGACAGCTCGACCAGCGCCGAGCTCATCTGGCGACGTCGCGAGCAGCCCACCACGGGTGGCAGCCTCGCTATGGTCCAGAACGCAGACCAGTACAGCGCCATGATCCCCGTCCAGGCCGATGGGACGGTGGTGCAATACCGTGTGGAGCTGACCTTTGGCGACGGCTCAGTGGCCATTTTGCCGCACAACGCGGCGGATCGTTACTACGAGTTCTTCGTCGGTCACGTCGAGCCGATCTACTGCACTACCTTCGACACCGATCCGGAGCTCGAGGGCTGGACCCATGCATTGGACAGCGGCAGTGTGCAGCCCGGCGCTGACGATTGGCAATGGGGTGAGCCGCTGGGCTTGCCTGGCAGTGGTGATCCGAGCGCCGCCTATTCGGGGGACTACGTGTTTGGCAATGATCTGGGTGGTGGCCAGTGGGACGGCAAGTACCAACCGGAGAAGGTCAACTACGCGCTCAGCCCGACGGTGGACACGACGGGGTATGACCACGTCCGCCTGCACTACCGCCGCTGGCTCAACGTCGAAGACGGCTTCTACGATCAGGCGACCATTTACGCCAACGGCGGCAACGTCTGGACCAACTTCAACAGCAATGCGGACGAGGCCAGCACCCTCCACCATCAGGACCAAGAGTGGCGCTTCCAGGATGTGGATCTTACCGACCATGTGGTGGCCGATGAGGTGGCCCTCAAGTTCGAGGTGGCCACTGACCAGGGGCTCCATTTTGGGGGCTGGACCCTCGACGATCTCTGCGTGGTCGGCTGGGTGCCGACCGTTTGCGGCGACGGGGAGTTGACTGGCAACGAGGAGTGCGACGACGGCGCGTCGAATAGCGATACGACGCCTGATGCCTGTCGCAGCGATTGCACCAGAGCCTATTGTGGTGACGGCGTGACCGACTCGGGTGAGCAGTGCGACGATGGCGACGTCATGGACGGCGATGGTTGCGATACCGATTGCACCCGCTCCCCTGGGGGTACTGGCGGCTCCGGTGGCGGTGGACTTGGCGGTGCACCTGGTGGATTGAGTGAACCCATCTATGTGGACCAGGGCTGTGGCTGCCGTCTGCCTGGTCCGGGCGATGACTTGCCCTTGCCGCCATGGCTGCTGCTCCTCGGTGTCCCTGTGGCGCTCAGGCGCCGCCGCCGCTGAGGTGACCGGCGAGCTCGGCTGACCGCGAGCGGCTCAGTCGAGGCGGCGGCAAAGCACCTCGACGATGTCACGGGGCCAGGCGACGGACGAGACTCGGCGAAGATGCTCGAACTCGGCCCGTGCTTGGTCGCAGGCCTCCACTTCGTCGGCACCTTGCACACGGAACACCCCCGAGTAGGTACGAACAGGTAGGCCGGCGTAGCTGGCGAAGACACCCTCCCGATACCGGATGGTGACTTCGTAGCGGTCCTTGGGGCCCGATGTGGAGGCCTCTGTTCGTCGGACGTCACGGTCGTCGAGCCTGCAGAGCGCCTGGCTAACGCGCCACAAGCGACTGGCGGTTTCGGTGTCTTGGCCCGCCGAGGAAGGCTGTTGCTGCTGGCAGCTCGCGAAGTAACCACCGGTGACGCCGTCGAGCTCCGGGGCGGTTGCCAGGTGGAGTGAGGTGCGCGCACCTTCGGTCGGCGTGAGGAGAAACAGGCGCCCCACCTGGATGCCGATGCTCAACAGACGGCTGTCGCGGACTACGGTCGTGGCGACGTTGCCGGGATGCAGGCAGTTGGAGGTCACGCCAGTGCCTTCGAGCCGGCGCGCGAGCTCCCGTGAAAACAGCACGTTCGCGAGCTTGGAGTGGGCGTAGGGGGCGAGTCCGAACCAGCCCGGGCGCCGTCGGTGGTCCAGATCGTCAAACCGGATTCGGCGGCTCAGCTTGTGTAGCGTCGATGAGACGGTGATGACTCGGGCTGGGGCGCTCTCGATGAGTCGGTGGCGCAGCAGTCTAGTGAGCAGGAAGGGCGCCAAGTGGTTGACCGCGAAGGTGTCGTCGAAGCCATCCTGGCTATCCCGGCGGTGCTGGTGCCATACACCGGCGTTGTTGATCAAGATGTGCAACTTGGCGTGACGGTCGCTCATCTCCGCCGCCAGTCGGACCACCTCGTCGAGGGAGGAGAAATTGGCGATCAGGTGGGAGATCCGCGGGTTGCTGGTGGACTGTCGCAGCTCGTGGGCGACCCGCTCGGTTCGTTCGGCATGGCGACCGGCGATCACCACTGTGGCGCCGAGCGCGGCCAGGCCACGGGCTGTTTCTTTCCCGATTCCTGCCGATGCACCGGTGACCAGACAGACGGTATTTTCGGTGATGGCCCAGCTCATTTACAGAGGCGCTATAGCAGGGCACCGATGACCCTTCACGGGTTGTGGACAGAAAGGATGACTGGCGAAAGGGCTCCAAGCGACTTAGATTCCCCTCGTGAGCAAGCTCATCCTGCTGTTCGTTGTCCTACCGCTGGTCGAGACTTATCTGCTCGCCCACATTGGGGCAGCGATCGGCTGGGAGAACACCATCGTCTTGGTCATCGTCACCGGCGTGTTGGGTGGCTGGCTCGCCAAGCTCGAGGGCGCACGGGCTTGGCATCGGTGGCATGCCGCACTCGCCGCGGGGACCGTGCCCGAAGAGGGCGTCCTCGAGGGGCTGTTGCTCCTGATTGGCGGCGCCTTGCTCATCACTCCAGGCGTGCTGACCGACGGGTTGGGCTTGGCCCTGCTCATTCCCATGAGCCGACGGCTCGTGGCGGGCTTCATTCGCCCCCGTCTCGAAGAGCGGCTCAGCCAACAGGCCACGACAGTGGTCGAGCAGCCTAGGATCCAGGTGGTCCGCTTCGGTTCCGGGGGGGCGGCGGGCGCCTGGGGATTCGACCCCGTCGAGGACGGGGCGGCCCACCAAGGCCGCAGGCGCGCGGAGATAGGCCGGCCACAAGCGACAGCAGGCGTCCAACCTAGCTCGCGCCAGCGCCAGTCTCATCAGGTCATTGATGCCGAGTTCGAGGTCCGCGAGTCAGAGCAGGATTGACCCTCGCTCGTGTCATTGAGCGTCCAGAGCCTGGAGCCTGGTTCCTGGTTGCCTGTTCAGGTACCCGTTCCTAGTTCGGCTACGAACCGCTGCATTCGAGCGTTTGACCCCCATTCTTTGGTAGCCTAGCAGGGATGCCCCATTCCTCTGAGGTGAGCCCAGCCGAGCTGCCAAAGTGTCAGCTCGTCTTCGAGCATCTCGCTCACCTGGCGCTGAGCTCGACCGCCAACGTCGACCTGTGCCGGGTCGCAGGCCAGTACCACCATGGGGCCTTGGTGGCGGTCAAGCGGTTGCGCCCTTTGGTGGCCGACAATCCCGAGTTCGTCGCCATGTTTCGCGACGAGATGTGGATGGCGGCGGCGCTGAAGCATGCCAACGTTGCCCAGGTGCTTGGCTGGGGTGAGGACGCCGAGGGCCTGGTCCTGGCCGTCGAGTTCGTCCGTGGCGTCTCGTTGCAGCGACTGATGCGCACCGTGTTCGCCACCGGCGAGGAGTTCACCGAGCGGTTCATCGTCTACCTGGCAAGCTGCGTCAGCGACGGTTTGGCTGCCGCTCACGAGCTGCGCTCCCTAGCTGGCGAGTTCCTCAACCTCGTGCACCGCGACCTGACCCCGGGCAACCTTCTGTTGAGCTTCGATGGGGACGTGAAGATCACCGACTTCGGCCTTGCCAAGGCCAAGCGGCGGGTGACCCATACGGCCATCGGCTTCACCAAGGGTGAACCAGCCTATATGTCGCCCGAGCAGGTTTGCGGTCGAGAGCTCGATGCTCGATCGGACATCTTCGGCCTCGGTGTGGTGCTCTTCGAGCTCTTCGCCAAGGGCCCGCCCTGGGTCGTGCGGACGGTCAAGGACGCGCTCGATCATATCGTCGAGGGACGGCACGCCGACCTCGCAGAGCTCTGCCCCAAGATGGACAATGCTCTGGTAGACATCGTAGATCGGTGTCTTGCCAAGGACCCGGCGGCGCGCTTCCAGAGTGCGAGAGAGCTCAAGGAGCCACTCGACGAGTGGTTGCGTCTCCACGGTTGGCGAGACAATCGGGAGGCTCTTGGTCGCTTCGTGCGGCGCAACGCCATGCGCCAGATGCGGTGGGTCGAGCGGGCGATTGAGGGGCAGCTCTCGGTGTCCGATGAGTCGTCCTCGCCCTTCGATCGGACTGGCTCCGATGTTCTCGGGGGCGGCGGTTCTCCGACGCCTTCTGTGATTGATCCTGACACCTCCGGCTCAGAGCCCACCGTGTCTTATGCTCGTAGCGGGCGCGAGGAAGCTGCCGCCACCGTGCGGCGTCCTTTCCCCAGCACGGTGACTGAAACCACTGCGACCGCGCAGTGTCGACGCCAAGTGGGCGGCGCAGCCGAGGGGACGGTTACGGCATGGGAAGGCGTTGCGGCTCGGTCGCCTCTCGCCGCTCACCCTCAGGCCGGCGGGCTTCAGAACGTTCCGCCTGTCCAGCCGGTGATCCGCTATCAGGAGCCACCGGTCACGCCTCCACCGGGGCAGGTCGTCGATCCCCTTGGCGCCCCGTCTCAGGTGTCCGTGGAAGGGCCACCAGCGCAGCCTGCTACGGCACCGCCGTCCCCACCGTCTCCGCCGGCTGGGCCGCAGAGCCCCGCAGCGCCGGTCGGGCCGCCACCATCACCGAGATCAGTCTCACCGCTTCCTCCACCTGCGATAGTGCCGGTCACCAGCTCGTCTTCCGCGCTGTCGACGTCCGCCGAGCCCACGTCTGAGTACACCCCAGCCTCCTCGCCGGTGCCGCTGGTGGTCCCGGCAGAAGAACCGTCGACCATGCGTCGGGTCAACACGCCGGAGCACCTTCAGGTCGTCGCTCAAAGCCTGCGGAGCACCGCCCAGCAGCTGGCCAAGCAGGCTGCCAAGGCGGCGGAAGAAGCCCAACAGGCTGCGGAGCGTGCCCAGTCGGCCGCCCAGACCGCCGAGGCGCTGGCCTGGCGGGTCCAAGTGGCTTCCGATGCGGTGAACCTGGCGGGTGCTGCGATGAAGGCAGCCTCAGATGGTGACGAGGACACGGCACGAGAGCAGTTGCGTCGGGCGCAAGAGCTGCACGACGCGGCGATCCGTCGCTAGCCCTGCGCCGACGATCGGCCGGTGAGCCGCCTGACAGGCTAGGATCAGCTCATGGGTGCACCGAGGTTGCTCATCGTCGTCACTGTTCTCGAGTTGGTGGCCTGTGGGGGTAGCCAAGCGGCCCATGAGCCCCCTGGCCCCCCGACGGTCGCTGTGCCGGCCCCGGCTCCGGCGGAGCCGGCTGATCTGGTTGCAGATCCGCTGCCACCGACCCAAGGAAACGACTCGTTGCGTCGTCTCCTCGTCGTCAAGCGCTACCTGCGGATGATGGAGTGTGGCCATGACACCTCGGTGGGTGAGCTTCGCTGCGCGTTCTCGGTGACCGGGACGCCCCAACCGACGCGGGACCCCCAGGTCCTTCATGCCTTCATCACTGACCCCCCGGGTATCGTCCTGGCGGCCTCGGACTGGCAGCCTGCCCACCTGCTGGCGGACCACGACGCCATCGTGGCCGAATGCGAGTTCGAGGAGCGCGGTCAACTCGGTAACGTGCACCTCGCCGCCATCCAGGGCGTTCCGGGGTGGCGCTACGCAGGCTCGGTGGCGGTGGGCACCGTCACCGCCTGCGCCGTTGAGCCCTACGATGGTCTGCCGACCGAGCTGAAAACCGCTCATTTGGTCGTCATGCACGACGATTCGAAACGCAAGCCCGCGGGGGTGAGCCGGTCTCGGCTCGAGGCTGCTGCGCTTGCCGACCAGGCTGCTGATGCTCTGGCTCGAGGGACCCTCACCTTTTCCGAGGCCGTCGGTCGCTTCTCCGACGAGACCGGCAGTGCCGTTCGCGGTGGCGCTCTCGGTGCGATCCGCCTCGGTCGCTTGGTCCCCGAATTCGAGCTCGTGGCGCTGGCCACGCCCATCGGCGGACGCAGCCCCGCCTTCGAATCAGTGTTCGGGTTCCACATCCTCGAGCGCTACGCCGTCGATCGGTGATCGACCGACGCCAGCCGTGCTGGCGGGCCACAGCAGCCAAGGCCATTTCGTCTTGGCGCGCCGTCGCGCATACTGCGCCGCTAGGAGGACTGACGACCATGGTGCAGCAATTCCTCAGGCCGGCTTCGCCGGCGGAAGCCGTAGCGTTCCGCAAGGACACGGGAGGGCCCTTTCTCGCCGGGGGGACGGATCTCAATTATCGAGATTCATCCAAGGCGACGACGGTGGTGTCACTGGCCGCTCTGCCTCTCCGCTTCTTGCGAACCGACGGACCGGTGATCGAGCTCGGTCCCACGGTCACGCTTCAGGAGCTGGCCGATCACGCAGCACTGGGACCCGTGGGCCTCGAGGTGTTGCGGCTAGCGGCGAACCAGGTTGGAAACCGGTCGATCCGCAACCTTGCCACCCTTGGTGGAAGCCTTGGGGCCAACAAGTCGCATGGGGACGTGATACCGCCGCTCATCGTGCTGGACGGGACGGTCAGTCTCGTCACCGACGGCGGCGAGCAAGAGATGACGGTGGAGCACTATGTCGCTGCGCCGCCAGCGGGCGCGCTCATCGTTGCGGTGCGGGTGCCTCGACCCGACTCGGCCCTTCAGGTTGCCCTCCAGCGGTTCTCCCGTTCGGCGAGCGATTTCGCGGTCGTCAACGCGGCCTTGGCCGTGCGCGTGGTTGCCGGCAAGCTGGCCGAGCCGCGACTCGCCCTCGGTGGAGTCGCCTCGACGGTAGTGCGAGTGCCTGAAGCCGAGGCCGTGCTTGCCGGGGCCGGTGTGGACCAGGACCTGGCAGGTCTGCTCGACCGCTTTTCCGAGGCGGTGGCCGCAAACATCACGCCCCCTGCCGATGAACGAGGCAGCGCATCGTTCCGTGCCGATCTGGCCGTCACCTTGGCACGCCGCGCGCTGGTTGCTTGCACCACGGAGAAGGGAGGCTAGCCATGCAGATCAACTTCACGCTCAACGGCGAGCCCATCAGTGTGGACGTGGCGCCTCAGGTCTCTGCCCTCGACCTGCTGCGTCAGCTCGGTATCCATTCGGTTAGGAAAGGCTGCGACGCTGAAGGCGCCTGCGGTGCTTGTTCCATCCTCTTGGACGATCGGCTGGTGCCCTCGTGCTTGCTACTCGGCCCTCAACTCGAAGGCCGCAGCGTCGAAACCGTCGAGGCCCTCAGCCCCGACCGGTCGCTCCATCCCATCCAGCAAGCCTTCTTGGAGACTGGCATCGTTCAGTGTGGCTACTGCACGCCTGCGATGGTCTTGGCGGTCAAGAGCTTGCTCGGCCGCACGCCCGATCCATCACGCCAGGACATCCGCGACGCGCTGAGCGGGATCTACTGTCGCTGCACGGGTTATGAGCAGATCTACCAGACCGTCGCGCTGGCGGCCCGCAAGCTGGTGGACCCAACGGCCAAGGCAGATGTGCCTTCGTTCCGAGACGATCTGCGATTGGTGGGCAAGGCGAATGTGCGGGTCGACGGCCCCGCGCTCGTCAGGGCCGAGCCTGTGTTCGTGGAAGACAAGGTCCCCGATGACGCGTTGATCATCAAGGTGCTGCGCAGTCCCCACGCCCATGCCCGGATTGTTCGCATTGACGCGTCCAAGGCCCAACAGGTGCCTGGCGTGGTCCAGGTGCTCACCCACGAGAACGGTCCCAAGGAGCTCTACAGCAGTGCCGGCCAGGGCTTCCCCGAGCCCTCGCCCTACGATCGCAGACTGGTCGACTCAGTAGTGCGCTTCATCGGCGATCGGGTGGCGGCGGTCGCAGCAGAGACCGAGGAGGCTGCCGAGGAGGCGCTGAAGCTCATCGAGGTCGACTACGAGCTGCTACCGGCGGTGCTCAGCCTCGAAGAGGCCAAGGCCGAAGGCGCCGCGGTGGTGCACAGCCCCGACGATGTCGAGTACCAGTTTTCTATCCAAGCCGATCTGACCCGCAACATTGCGGCCCATGAGGATGGCGGAATTGGCGACGTGGCGGCCGGCTTCGCCGAGGCGGACGTGGTGGTGGAGCGCAGCTACAGCTGTGGGCGCGTTCACGCCAGTCCCCTCGAGCCTCACCTGGCTTTGGCTCAGGTCCTGGAGGGGCGGCTCATCGTGAACGCCTCCACTCAGGTGCCCTGGCACATGCGTCGCGTGCTCGCTCGCGTCCTGGGCATCAAGGAAAACCTCATTCGGGTCATCAAGGCGCGTATGGGGGGTGGCTTCGGCACCAAGCAGGACATCGTGGTCGAAGACCTTGCCGCCTGGTTCGCCTGGACCACTGGCCGGCCGGCTTTCATTCGGCTGACCCGCGAGGAGGTCTTCATTGCCACGCGGCAACGCCATTCGATGTGGTTCCGCATCAAGGTCGGGGCCAAGCGTGACGGCACTTTGACGGCTATCGACATCGTGAACGAAGCTGATACCGGCGCTTATGGGGTTCACTGCCTGACGGTACCGATGAACGCGTGCTCCAAGACGCTGCCGCTTTATCGCTGCCCGAACATGCATTTCGACGTCACCGTCTATTACACGACGCTGCCGATTACCGGCGCCTATCAGGGCTATGGGGCTCCTCAGGGTTCCTTTGCAGTCCAATGTGCGATGGCCGAGCTGGCCGCCGAACTTGGAATGGATGTGGTCGAGCTGCATCGGAAGAACATGGTGCATTCCGGGTACCGGCTCGAGATCCTCAAGTGCCTCGGTGAAGGGCAGGAGGGGATCCCGCAGAAGGTGACGGGCTGCGGGCTGGTGCAGTGCCTGGACCGGGCTTGCGAGCTGCTCGACTGGGGTCAACGGGTCGAGCTGGACGAGCCCCATCTCCAAGCAGGCAAGGGCGGCTGTATCGTGCAGCAGGGCTCTGGATTGCCAGGCATCGACTCGGCCAATGCCACCCTCAAGATGATGGGTGACGGTACCTTCATGCTGTTGCTCGGTGGTACCGACTTGGGTACTGGGCTCGACACGGTGGCTATCAAGATCACCGCCGAGATGCTGGAGCTGCCCATGAGTGATGTCAGCTACATCGCTGCCGATACGGACGTGAGCCCCTTCGACGTTGGAGCCTATGCCTCGAGCGGCACGTACTTCTCGGGCGGGGCGGTCTACCGAGCTGCCGAGAAGATGAAGGCCAAAATTGTCGAGGCCGCTGCCCCGCTGCTCGATGAGCCGGCCGAGGCGCTTACCCTCGAGTTTCCAGCTCAGGTGCGTGGCAAGACCGGCAGCCTCAGCTTTGCCAAGCTGGCCAACAAGACCCAGTCAGGCTCTGGCTCAGGTCAACTGGTGGCCCATGCGAGCTTCACTGCCAAGGCGGCGCCCATTCCCTATGCCGCCCACTTTGCTCAAGTGCGGGTCGATACGTCCACGGGCAAGGTGACCGTTGATCGCTTTGTGGCGGTGCACGATGCCGGTACACCCATCAATCCGGATCTCGCTCTAGGTCAAATCTACGGCGGCGTGTCCAAGACCATCGGTCACTCGTTGTGTGAAGAGATCCGATTCGATGCGGATGGGCGGATGACCAACCCGTCCTTCCGGGACTACAAGGTCCCCCACATCGGCGACCACCCAGAGTTCTTCCACGCCGAGCTCGTCGTAGTGGACGAGCCCTTGGGTCCCTATGGGGCCAAGAGCTGCTCTGAGATTGCCACCAATGGTGGAGCTCCGGCCATTGCCATCGCCATCCACGATGCCTGCGGCGTCTGGATGCGCGACTGGCCCTTCACACCAGAGAAGGTGCTCGCGGCGCTCCGCGAAAAGGGCGACTGACGGCGGTTCGGCCAATCGCTTCGGTGAAGGGAGCTAGCGATTTCGCCTGGGTTGGCCGGGCGTTGCGGCGCTGGCTGTGAACGTCTCGGCGAGCTTCTGATAGTCCTCGCGCAAGTCAGTGTAAATCTCGGGGTCAGCGCCGTAGCGGTCGAACTGCTCAACGACGGCGCTGCAAAAATCAGCCAAGAGGCGGGCAGAAGGAACCAACTCTGCAGGGGCAAACTCTTGCCAGTGCGAGAGTGTGCTCTGGAGGCCATTGATGAGGTCCGAATCGCCAGTGGCACGGTTGCTCAGGCCGTATCGGATGGCAGCGCGGATGTAGAAGCGGAAGCCCACCGGCTCCATCCACATCAAGTCCTCGGTGTAGGTGAGTGGAATGTCTTCGGCAAAGAGCTCCTCAGCTTCAGCGAGGGTCTTGCCGTAGAAATGCCGGATGGCGTAGCGGCCATCCAGGCTGTCGTCGCCAACCTCGGTGCGCGTGGGAAGGCGCTCTGTGCGGTCCGTTCTCATTCCCTAGGTCTCGCATCCGAGCCGACGCGACGTGCGCTCCAAGGCGCCGCACTCGACGCGCACCCCGACTTTGACATGGGCGCTACCACTGGCGTGCGCCTTCGGGTTCACGGTAAGCGAATCTTGCGTTCGTTATCGTTCGGGTATTCCCGCTGGCCTGGTAGTCTTTGGGTTCAAACAGGATGTAGACGGTGTCTCCCGGCTCGAGGTCGGCCACATCGCTGGCAGGCATCTCGATACGAAATCGCGCCGCGTACGACATGAATCCTTGTTTGTGACAACGCTGCAGATCGAAGTCCCTTTTTCCGATCCTGACTTTGACCCCAGTCTTGCGACACTTCGTCAGGCTGCTGCGTGTCGTCTCACCGTCAACCGAAAGGATGACTTTGTCCCCCACTGTCTTGCGTGAGGTCGGTGTGAACACAGCTCCCAGCGGCGTCTGCTTGGCCTCCCGAACCTTTTTATCCATCGTCGGCAGAAAGCTGGCTTTGGCGAGACTGCTGCCGCCGACGGTCGACTTGAAACGGATCGATCCATCGTTGCGGTACTTCAACAATTGAGGCAACGCGGCGAGCATGTCCCTGCCGTGTTGCTGACAAGGTTCTTTGAGGCGCGACAACACCTTGTTGCAGCGAAACGTAGAGAAGCCTCGGAAACCCCAGTAGATCATTGCGTCGAGTGGCTCGATGCTCGCGAGACCCATACTGCGCAACACATCGGCGCTGTTGCCCAACCGCTGGTAGTCGTTGGTGTAGCGCTCGTCGTGCGAGGCGTGCTCCAGATCAAGCACTTCTCGGGCCGCCTGGGCAAGCTCCGCCGCTCGAGCAACATCGGTCGACAGCGCTTGCTCGGCTTCGGAAATGAGCTTGCTCGTCTTTGGGAACCGCCGCTCGGTCGGCGTCAACTCGGGATTCGTTGCTCCTGCGTCGGTCGACTTTGTCGCGCCCTCGGAAGCTCGGCTGAATCGGATACAACCACTCACGAGTACGCCGACGAGCACAAGCCACAGAGCCCACCCAACACCACGAGTCGTCATGGGACGATTCTGCCTAGCTATCGTGTCGCCGACAACCGCGTAGACGCATCCGCAACAGGGCACCTCCCCGACCATCGGCTCACCGGGGCGCGCGATAGTCCGACCGCCGTCGCCCGTACAACGGCTCGTGGCTGAGTTGGCGGCCTGGCGGCTCGCCGCGGTTCATCGAAGAAGGCCACCACACGCTGAGCGAGATTCATGGCGGCGCCGGTCGCTCTTAACGCCTGTTGTGCGGCGATTTATTTCAAGCCTAGATGACGCTCGGCTCGACGCCATCCAGTTCAAAACGCTCACCATCGGGATACCAAACGAAATTGACCGTGAGACCGAGGTAATCGCGGTCGTCGTCGCTCTCGCCAGATGGTTTCTCGAGGCATCGGAGCTCGATGCAGAAGGAGTACTGTCGAGCCCGGCCGACCTTCTTGAACCAAGGCTCATCGACAACCCAGTAGCGCTCGTCCGACGCGTAGTACTCACCTGATAAGCGATCCGCCGACGGGAAACCGTCTTCCTCGGACACCGCGACCCGCTCCGGATCAGCTAGGAACTCGGACACCGCCTGGTGGACCGCCGCCATGTACTTGTCGCGCTGGCGTTGAAGCGCGCTGCGTTGCGCAGACTCGAAGTCCGGAGACACCTCGATTTCGGGCTCGCTGGCCCAAGGAGGCGGTTGCGGCAATTCGCGAATCAGCATGGTTGTCCTCGTCCGCCTAACGGGCTTGCGGCTGAGCTGCCGGCCAGACTCGAGCCAGCAACTCAGTCAATGTAGCACGGCGTGATTGAGACTCATCGCGCGGCCGGTCGGCTCCGGGCGCGGGTTCTGCGGCTCAGTTCGCAGCAGCAGCCAGGGCCCCGCTTCAACTCGCACCGGGGGCGGACACAACCTGGGTCAATCAGCGTGACTGACCAGGGTTATGTCCGCACCGGAGGTCGATGATGGGACTTCACGTTTGGCGAAGTTGTTGGTCCGACATCTGGGGCAGGCCGGCAGCGTGAGGGAAGCGCTCGGGTTGTCCCCCTCTGACAGGATTGTTGTCGCTTCTGCTTCCGCTTCCGCCACGCGCACGCACCCGAGCACGACCAGCGTCTGTCCCGAGATTCGAGTGAAACGAGAATCGAGAGCCCCGAGAGCCGAGCCTCGAGCTCGTCGAGCATCGAGCCCATCGAGCCCATCGAGTCGCGAGAATCGAGAACTCGGAAGGGTGAGGGAAGCGGTGGCGAGCGGGGGGGCGAGCGCGTGGAGGAAGGGGGAGGGGGCGACACCTGGTCAGAGGCGGCGGCCGTCTGAAGGTAAACCTGGTTTTCGATGCTGCCTGCAGGCGGCAAACGGGTAAGGATCAACCTATGAGCCGATGGTGGGTGATAGGGCTGCTGGCTGCGATGGTGGGCTGTGGCGGCAAAGCCGTCATCGATGGCGCAACGAGCGGTTCTGCTGGAGGCGGTTCGACGACCAGCACGACTACGAGCAGCACGACCACGACGATCACCGGCTGCGCCGACCCGCCTTGCGATCCTGCGGTGGTCGCTTCGGGTCAGCAGATCGCCTTTGGCATCGCCATCGACGGAGCCCAGGTCTACTGGACGACGATCACCACGGGCACGGTGGCGACCTGTCCGGTGACTGGCTGCAATGGTGCGCCGACCCTCATCGCTACCGGTCAGTCCCGTCCGAGCGCGGTGGCGGTCGACGGGACCCATGTGTATTGGCTCGCCAAGGGGGAGAATCACGACGGCAAGGTGTTGCGCTGCCCCAAGGCGGACTGCGGGCAGCCCACCATCATTGCTCAGGGCCTACCTGATCCGATCGATATCGCCATCGATGCCACCCATGTGGTCTGGACCAATTTCAGCGATGACGTGACTGGGGTTGGGCCAGCGGTCATGAGCTGCCCGTTGGCTGGCTGCACGGGCGCCCCGATCGTGATTGCCCAGGACGATCCGGGGTCACAGGGCATTGCGGTGACTGCGGATGCCGTCTTCTGGGTCAACGCCAAGACCGATTCGGTCAAGACTTGCTCGCTGAGTGGTTGCATTCAGCCGACCTTGTTCGCCGCCGACCAGGGACGCCCCCAGACGGTCACGGTGAAGGATGGCGTCGTCTATTGGACCAGCACTGACGGTGGTGAAGTGGCGTCCTGTCCGACCAGCGGCTGCGCTGGCCCGCCGACGGTTGTCGCCGCCAATCAGGCGCGCCCCATCGGCGTCACCACTGACGAGTCCAACCTGTACTGGGCTAATCAGGCAGATTACGGCGCCGAGGGTACGGTGATGTCCTGTCCCCTGTCGGGCTGTAGCGGGGCCCCGACGATGATCGCCAGTGGCCAGTCCAACCCCACCTATGTGGCCGCGTCGTTGGTGGCTATTTGCTGGACGAACCAGGGCACGGAGCCGACCAATTTTACCGATGGCGCGCTCATGTGTGTGCTGAAGTAGCGCCCAATAATTCTACCGCCATGGAGGAAACCGAATGGGTGTCATTGTACAGCCAGTGAGCTTGGTGCCTGGTGTGATGGCCGGGCTGATGCTGTGGGCGACAGCCTGTTCACAGCCAGACCCCCCGTCGTCGCGCTCCTCGTCTGCTCCCTCGACGGTTCAGTCAACCACCCCTGCCAAGGCCGTTGCGCCTGGACGGCTCGACGCCATCCTCACCGAGTTGCCAGACCATCGAATGCCCAAGCTGGACCAGACCCAAGCGTCGCGGTTTGTGAGCCTCTCGCTCGGCTGCGTCGACCGGGCCTTCCCCAACAAGCCATCCCACGTCTATGACGGTGTTGAGACCTTTCGTCCGC
>JAUVCD010000690.1 GCA_030590865.1 Myxococcales bacterium
ACGGACCTAGAGCGGTTCCTCGGTCGACGCCCAACGAGACGTCAAGGACTTACGCGCACGCTGTCCGCGGTCCAAACTTTGCTGCGGCGTCTCGGAGGCGTCAACAACGGCGTCTCGGAGGCCGGCATTGGCTCCCTCCGCTCCTGTCGGGCCCTCGTTGCGTTCGCACTATTGTCTTGACGAAACAGGGAACATGTGAACTGGCCGAAAACACCAAAATTTAGCCATTGACAGCAGAAGTCGGCTGAAAACTGCGTATTGACAGGCTACTTAAAGTGTGTTGACGGGCAGCTCGGTGTCCCGCGGGTGAGCTGGACCGGCGCTTGTCATGGAGGGACTTCCTCGCTAGGGTCGCGGCCCGCTTTTTGTGAGACCTGCCTCGCAGGAGGCATGGTCGACCGACCAGGGGAAGGAGACTGTCGATGAAGAAGCTCGTCGTCGCACTCAAGTCGCAATGGTTTTTTGGGGTGATTTTTTTGTCGTTGCTCGCAGCGTTCGGCTGCGGCCCCACGGAAGAAGAGATGCGCTCGAAGCTGCGGGAGATCGACAGTCTCCAGAAGCAGCTCTCGGCTGAGGAAGCGCAGAACAAGAAGACTCAGAGTCAGCTCGACGAGGCGCGCGCAAAAGTCGAGCAACTCAAGATGCAGCTCTCGGCTGCTGGCGTCGACGTCGCAAATCTCAAACAGGACGTGGAAGAGCAAGCTCGCGCTCTCGAAGAGTACAAACGCCGAGCAGCCCAGCTCGAGGCGATCAAGCAGCGCTTCGAGAAGCTACGGAAGAAGCTCCAGAACCTGACCAAGCTCGGTCTCAAGGTGGTTGTGCGAAAGAACCGCATGGTCATCCAGCTGCCTGGTGACGTGCTGTTCGACTCGGGACGAGAGACACTGCGCAAGCAGGGCCAGGAGATTCTCGGACAGGTGGCCACGGTCATCCGCAACGATGACACGTTGTCGAAGCGCGACTTCCAGGTCGCCGGCCATACCGACAATCGTCCCTACCGCCTCGGCCCGTTCAAGGACAACTGGGGGCTGAGCGTCATGCGTGCCCGTGAGGTGCTCGGCTTCTTGGTCAAGCCTGTCGACGACGACGGTGGCGGGTTGAGCTCAGCGCGCTGGAGCGCTGCAGGCTACGGCGACACCGATCCGGTCGAGAACAACGAGTCGAAGAAAGGCCGCCAAGGCAACCGACGCTGTGAGCTGGTCGTGCTTCCCTCCATCGAGGAGATGCTCGACCTGAAGTCGCTCACCAAGTGACGGTCTCTAGGTTGCCTAGCTCCCCCCGCTAACCGTGCGCGTTGCAAGCATCGACATCGGCACCAACTCGGTGCTGGTCCTCATCGCTGAGACCACAGCGGGAGGCCTCGCGCCGCTCGTCGATCTCGCCACGATCACCCGCCTTGGCCAAGGTGTGGACCGGACCGGTGTGCTGGCCGTTGACGCGATGGATCGCACGGCCCGCTGCCTGTCTGCCTATGCCGACACCATCGCGTCCCATCACGTGACCCGCATCGGTGCCGTGGCGACGAGCGCCATGCGGGACGCCGAGGGTGGTGCCGATTTCCTCGACCGGGTACAGGAGATTCTCGGCACTCGCCCCGAGGTCATCTCTGGGAACGACGAAGCGCGGCTCACCTTCGAGGGTGCGCTCGTTGGTCTCGAGATGACCGGACCAGTCCACGTCTTCGATGTCGGCGGTGGCAGCACCGAGATCATCGCCGGAAGCGCCGGGCAGGACGGCGAAACGGCATCGGTGCAGCGGGCCGTCAGCCTAGACATCGGGGCCGTGCGCCTGACCGAGCGGCACCTGGCGAGCGATCCCCCGACCAAGCCCCAGCTCGACGCCCTGGTCAGGGATGTTCGTGCCGTGCTCGCCACCGCGCCGGCGTTGACCGGGAGACCTCTGGTGGGTGTTGGAGGCACGGTAACGACGCTGGCGGCAGTCATGGGAGCGGTCGAGCCCTACGACAGCAAGCTCGTCCATGGCGCACGACTGTCCCGCGGCGAGCTCACCAGCACCTGCGAGCGCTTGGCAGCGACACCGGTCGAACAACGCAAGCGACTCCCAGGGCTCGACCCGAAGCGAGCCGATGTGATCGTCGCTGGGACCATGCTGGTCGGAGAGCTGGCCGAACGCGCCCAGGCGGCCGAGCTCATCGTATCGGACCGGGGGGTGCGCTGGGGCCTAGCCCAGAAGTTGGCCCGAAGATGACGAGCGGGCCAGCCTGGACGGTTTCGTCGCCGGAACACCGGAACTGTATCCAAATGTAGGATAATAGGCGCAAATTGAGCCAAGTTCAGGCGGGGTTGCCGCACCGCGTTAAGCCAAAAACCGTCACGATCCCGGCTAGCTGAAGGCAGGTTTTTTGCAAACTTCTTGACAGTTCAAAGGTGTTTCACTATGGTACGCGCGCTAGGCGCGGAGAGCCTTTTTTAGGCCTAGCTCAAGCCTGACCCATATGGATCAACTTTTGAGCAACCCCGTCCCCGCCTCATAGACCGTATTCAGGACGCAGCTAGCCAGAAAAAAAGCGCTGCGCAAGAAGGCTGTCATCACGTCCAAGACGTAACGGACATGGTGCATCCTGCCGTCCACCGTAGGGCGGACATCGTTTCACTCCAAGGAGAAAGCAGACCATGCAGGCACCCTCGATTATCCAGTTCAAGGTCGGTGACAAAGCTGTGTACCCCGCGCAAGGCGTCGCGGAGGTGATCAACATCGAAGATAAGGATATCGCTGGAACCCGCCAAAGCTTCTACGTTCTTCGGATCCTCGACACGGATCGCAAGATCCTGGTCCCTGTGAAGAACGCCACCGCTGTCGGTCTACGCCAGGTCATCTCGGAGCAAGAGATCCAAGAGATCTTCGACATCCTGCGTGAGCGCACCATCGCGTTCGACAACCAGACTTGGAACCGTCGCTATCGCGGATTCATGGACAAGATCAAGACTGGATCGATCTACGACGTCGCCGAGGTGCTGCGCGACCTGTATCGGCTCAAGACGGACAAGCAACTGTCCTTTGGCGAGCGCCGCATGCTCGACACGGCCCGCGGCCTGATCGTCAAGGAGATCGCCATCGCTCGCGACCAAACCGAAGAGCAGGTGAAGACCGAGATCGAAGCGATCTTCTTCACCAACTGACCTTGCGCTCTGCTGCCCTGGGCTGTTGTGGCTCTGGGCAGCAAGGCACCACTAGCTTATCGGACTGAGGGGCGGCCACCTGGCACAGGGGCCGCCTCAGGTCATTTTGTGGCGTCGAAGGCTATCGATCCCGTCGCGGCCGATGCTGCATCGGGGGCAGCTCGGGTAGCACGAGGTCGACACGCCAGAGCTCCTCTTCGAGCACACATGGAACCTGGGCAACCTGCTCGGCGCTCACGCCCACGACGTCGACCAGGGCGTATTTGCCGACAATCTGGGCAGAATAGGCCTGGGGATTGAAGCGGGGCGACATGCGGGATGGCACGATCATCGCGGTGGGGCCGATCTTCTTCCCACTGGCGGCCCCATAGCGGTCCGCACGGGAGCGCAGGTTCTGCTTGGCCCGCTCGGACAGCAAGTCGAACAGCGTGCGAGCGTCCTCTTCGTTACCGTGGAAGCCCCGCACGATTTCGATGAACTCGCGCACTGCGCCTTCAGGCGTGCGATTCGGCAATGCCGGCTCACAAGCGACCAACGCCAAGAGCAGCAACAGGGGCGACCATGGGGGCAGCTGCACCACAACGACTAAGGTCATACAGCCAGCGCCGGATCGCAAGGACCGGGGACTGGATCCCACCAACGACCGCTGCCCACCGACGACCACTTTGGACGGGCTGCACCAGGCGCTATCATGGGTCACCCTTCATGACCCTAGGCCTCACGCTCGACACCAGCGCATCGCAACAGATCTCCAGCGCAACGCTCGAGATCATCGAGCCGAACGACCCAGCACCAGGCGTCGAAGGGCCCCATCGACTCATTGCCGGCGACAACCTGGCCGCCCTCGACGCACTGCGAGAACAGGCCGTGGCGGTGCATCTCGTCTACCTCGACCCTCCGTTTTACACCCAGCGTGTGCATCATCGGACGAAGCGAAAACGGAACCAGCGAACGGGACGGCTCGAACGGTCCCAGGCACCGGCATTTGACGATCGTTGGCCAAGCCTGGCGAGCTACTTGGCCGAGCTACACAAGCGCATCAGCCGGCTGCGCGAGCTGCTCACCCCAGACGGTTGCGCCATCATCCACGTGGATCCGACCACGAGCCATTACGTGAAGGTCATGTGCGACCAGGTGTTCGGACCCGAGTGTTTCGCCAGCGAAATCGTCTGGCGCTACCGACGCTGGCCAGCGAAGACCAAGAACTTCCAGCGAGTTCACGACGTATTGTTGCGCTACCAGCGAGACCCCAAGCAAACGCCTCGGTTCGAGCAACTCTACGAGCCGCTGGCCCCGTCGACCCGCGCTACTTGGGGGGACACCAAGCAGCTCGCCGATTTCGACAGCGATGGTCGGCGCATTCGGTCGACCCGAACGAGCGAGCCCTCACCAGGTACGCCACTGGGTGACGTGTGGGAGATCGGCGTGATCGCGCCGGTAGCCAAGGAACGAACCGGTTACCCAACCCAGAAGCCCGAGGCCCTGGTGAAACGAGTGGTGCAAGCATGCAGCCATCCAGGAGACCTGGTGCTCGATCCCTATCTGGGGAGCGGCACGACCATGGTCGTGGCAGCCGCCGAGAAGCGACGGGCCATCGGCATCGACTGCAGCAGCGAAGCGATTGAGGTGACCTGCAAGCGCCTTCAGGACCGAGGCGTCCCCTTCCAGCACGAGCGCGTAGTCCCCGAGCCCGCCTAGCCTGGATTCCAGGCTA
>JAUVCD010000258.1 GCA_030590865.1 Myxococcales bacterium
GCTGCTGCGACGATCCCGACGGCGATGAGATCCCGGGCACCGAGGTCTTCCCCATGGCCAGCTTGGACGAGGACAACTGCCCCTACCTGGCCAACCCAGATCAGGAGGACAGCGACGAAGACGGCGTTGGTGACGCCTGTGATCTGTGCCCCGAGCAATTCAACCCCTTGTCCCCCTGCGGCGACCCCTGCCTGGATTCAGACGGGGACGGGGTCTCCGACATGGGCTTCTGCGGCGACGGGGACACGGACGCTTGCCCCTTCACCGCATCGGAGCACCTCGGGGATCTGGACGGCGATGGCGTCGGTGACGTCTGCGATCCCGACGGGATCCCGCCCATTGCCGGGGAAGACACCAACGCCCAGCGCCAATCGCCGGATGAGCGAATGAAACAGCGCCACGCTATCCTCTTCCGGCTGCAGCGCCAGGGCGTCTTGGATCACCAGACCGTCGCGCTAGCATCGGGTCGCAACACGAGCTGCTGAATCGCGGAGCTATCCTCCTGCCAGGGCCGGTAGCAACTCGATGCGGTCGCCACTGGCGATGGTGCGCTGCTGTCGTTGGCCGACCACCAGCTCGCCATTGACCACTACGGCGAGGCTGCCTTCTTCGAGAGCCTCGGCAAGCCCCGGCACCTCGCGGCAAAGCACCTCGGCGAGCTGCCCCACATCGGCGACAGGCTCGCTGACCACCAGGCCGCCCTCGGGCAGCGCGGCGAGGCTCATCGGTAGGACAACCTCAACCGCAAAACCGGTGACGAGACTGACGAGATCGGCTCGCCAAGGGAGCTGTGGCTGGCCCTCGTCGTTCAAACCGCTCACCGCGTAGAAGCGCGTGAGCAGGCCATCGAACTCTGCTCGATCGATCTTCTCCCCGGCAAAGGGCCCGACCGTCACCGGCTCGTCGAACCAACGGCGCGGCAACGTATCGTCCCGACGCCGAGCCCCCAGTCGGTGATTGATCATCCGTTCCAACCCGCTGATGTTCCGGCCGACTTGGCGCAGCTGCTCCGGCGACCGCTCGATGCCGGTGACGTTCAGGATCTGCGGCGAGAGCTCGTCATAACCCGGCAGGTTGGGGCTGTTGAAGAGCTTGGTGGTGAACCGACACATGCCGAGGGCATCGCCCACCGCGAATTGGTCCTCACAGGTGCGCACTGCCCGTTCTTTGCCCTCATAGACATTGGGCTCCGCCGCCACCGGGCCGCCATAGAGCTGACGCTTGTAGCCTGGGTCGTCGTTGATACGGGCGTTGATTTCGAGGGTGGCCCGATTGCGCAAATGGTCCATGCCTCGGGTGGACACCGCCAAGCCGAGAGCGAAGGCCTTGATGACCCGGGCGTCATGGGGGTCAGACTGCATCATGCCTTTGACCGCCATGCGATAGTCGAGTGCCTCGACGGGATACTTGCCCCGCGCCACTGCGGCGGCGCTGTCGGCGATGACGTCCCCAAATTCCTCTCGTGCAGCGGTGAGGAACAGCAGCTTCTCGATGGTGGGGTAGTCACCGAAGCTGAGCGCCAAGCCACCCGTCTGCTCGGCCCCAATGATGCCTCGCTGCCAGAGTTCCATAGCCCAGGCGATGGACGATCCGAGCGACGCGGTGTCCAGGCCCAGATCGTTGGCGATGTTGTTGAGCCGAATCACCTGCTCGACCTTGGACAGACCGATCATCGGGCCCAGCTTGCCGACGGTGACGTACTCGGGACCGTCACCGGCTCGGTACTGGGACTCCCCAGTTGTGGGTCCAGCGTCGGCTGAGCCCCCCAAGTCGTTTTGCGGTCGGCAGTTGACCGGGCAACGAAAACAGCCGGTCATCTTCGGCCGGTATGGATCGATGTGCTCGGCGTCGAGCGCTTCGGTCCAGGTGGTCTCCTGGTTGTTCTTGGTGCCCATCGCGCCCAGCAGCCGGCTCGGCTTGTAGAGGAAGGGAGTGCCCCGCAAGCTCAAGGCGTGTTTGACCGCTCCGGTGCCGAGCAGCTGGTGAGCAATTTGACGATTGGCCGGCTTGACCTGATCGGCCGCGTGACCTCGGGCACGCTTGGCGTCGAAGCCCTGCAGCACGATGGCCTTGAGACGCAGCGAGCCCATCTTCGCCCCCGGCCCGCCACGGGCCCAGAGTGCCTTGGGGCCGGCCATGATCCCCGCCATCAGCACGCCGTTTTCACCGGAGCGCGCGATGTTGGCCATCGCCAGATCACGGCCCCAGCGGCCACCGAGATCGGCCGCGACCCGCTCCCGCAACTCGATGTTGTCCATGCCCACATAGGGGCCGGCATCACGCAGCTCGACGGCACCGTCCTGCAGATGGAGATAAGTCCAGCTAGCCGCCCGTCCGTAGAGCACCAGCCGGTCGATCCCTTGCAGCTTCAGATAAGAGGGAAAGAAGTCGCCGGCATTCGAATCCATCAGCAGCCGGCTCTCTGGTGAGACGCCGGTGACCTGGCCGCGGGCCGCTGAGGGCACGATGCCGGTCAGCAAGCCCGCCGCGATAATCAGCGGCACCTGGGGATCGAGCGGCTCCCGCTGGGGATCGAGCAGGTTGTACAGGTAGAACATGTTGGCGCCCCGCCCCTCGAGGAACGCCTCGACCACTGGGCGCGGCGTGTAAGCCGACTGGATCTGCTGCCGCTCGAGATCGACGAAGAGCGTGGCGCCCTGGGTGGGGTACTGAGGCTCACGGGGCAGACGCTCGAGCAGCTGCTCGACGGGCGCACGAATCATGCGCCCCGACGCTACCAGGCAAGGCCAGCTCTTGCCAGATCACGGTGGCTCAGTCCGCCGCGACCTGCAGGCCACGGGGCGGTCGGCCAGGCTCACTTGCCGCTGTTCAGATAGGCCTTCGCCCCAGGGTGGAATCCGATCCCGAAGTCCATGTCCTGCTTGGCCCGCGCCTTGCTCACCAGCTTCCACAAGCCGCTCTTCTTCCTCAGCTTGCCGGCCTTGCTGTAGAGCTTCTTGGTCACCTTGCGCACCTTGGTCGAGCTGAGCTTGGCGTTAGCAAAGAGGAAGCCTGGCGTGGCCAGGACGTGCACGTCTTTGTCCTGCCAACCGTAGGTGCCCTTCGGGAGCTTCTGGACCGAGTAGGTGTATTCAATGCCCTTGGGCAGCTTGACGTTAGCGCCCACGTCGAGCAGCTCGATGGTCTTGGACGCGCCCGCCTCGACGTCCTTGAGCAGTGGCATGCCAGGAGCAGTGGTGATGAAGAGGGCGTCGAGCTCGCCCTTCTTCAGCCGGGTCAGCGACGTCTCGTAGGTCTCGATGGAGGTGTTCTGGTATTTCTGCAAGTTGACGTCGTTGAAATAGCCCATCACCGTAAACGCGCTCACGAAGGAGCCAGAGGTTTCGGAGCCTGCGGCGATCCGCTTGTTCTTCAGGTCCGTGAGCTTCTTGATCTTGGCCTTCTTGTTCACGAGGATGTGGACGTATTCGTTGCTCAGCGCCGCCACGCCCAAGGCGTTGTTCGCCCAGCCTTTGTGGGGCGAGCCGATCCGCAAGAACATGATCAGCGTGTCGAGCTGCACGATGGCGTAGTCGGCCTTGTTCTGGCCGATCTGCTTCAAGTTCTCGAAGGAGCCAGAGGTCGTCTCGATCTCCAGCTTCAGCTTCTTGCCGAGCACCTCGTTGAGCTCGGTGGCCGCTTTGTAGTAGTTGCCCTTCTTGCTCCCGGTGAGGATGGTCGGCCCCTCCTCCTCCTCTTCGGTCTCATCGTCCCCAGACGCCTTCTTGACCTTGTCGAGAATGTCGCAGCCGGCGGTCAGGGCGAGCAAGAGAGACGCCAGCATCACTAACCAGACTCGGCGGCTCATCAATCGGTGCACATTTCGGTGGTCCGTGTCGTGACTCATCGCTTGGCCTTTCCCCAAAAGAGCAAGCCCGGTCGTCATCGCGGCACGGGCGGCATGGATCTTAGATACCGCTCACCGAGCTGTCCAAACCATTCCGGTGCTCGACCCCACCGCGGGAGCGCTCAATAGAGGGCCGCCATCACGTAGGTCTCGCAGCTGTCACCGTCAGGCGCGCGGAGACTGAAGAACATGCTGCCGGCGTCATCGGTGGTGCCGGTGCAGTCCAGATCCCACGTCGGGGACAAGCTCTCCGGCGCGCCCTGCCAACAACACCCCAGGCTACCGAAGGGGCCGGCGATTTTGGTGTCGCAACCGCCCTCTGGATAGCCCCCGTTGGGATCGTTGAAGTTGTTGCACAACACGTAGGCGCAAACCTCCAGGGTGGGCGAGCTGGCGTGAACCTCGAAACGGATGATGTCGGTCTCGAAGTTCTCGTCCACCAGCGTCATCTCGAACCAGTCGATGTCGTCACCATCGAGCATGCCACAGGTCTGGGCTCCGGCCTGGTAGTGAGTCGCGCTGGCGCCGTCATCGTTCTGCGGCTCGCCTGGTCCTTCATCGCCACAGGCGTCGTCATCGTCAGCGATACAGCCGAGATAGCACCCGCCGCCGTAGCACCGTCCGGGGAGACCGTCGGTGCAATAGTCACCGTCTGGGACCGACGCATTCTCGGCGCCGTCCTCGGTGCAGAGGTCGACGGTACAGACATCGTCATCTTCCGGAAGGTCGCTGGGATCGGCCTCACTGATGCCGTCTGGGCTGGTTCCATCGCAGACCAGGGTGGTGCAGTCCCCGCGGTCCTGCTTCGCTGCCGAGGCTGGCCCCTCGGGGGCGATCTCCTCGCCACACTGATGGTTGGCGTCACAGGTCAGAACGTTGCAAGCGCGCTGCTCGTAACCCAGCGCCTCACAGTGCAGGCTCCAGTCGCACTGGCAGTCCGTGTCGTCTTGCAGGAACGGGCGGTAACAAGAGCTGCCTCCGCAGCGAGGCGTGTCGTAGCAGCTATCGCCGTCATCCAGGTGGGCACAGTCCGCATCGACGGTGCACTCGACAGCAGGCTCGTAGGGATCGCCATGATCGCCACCATCGTAGAGACAGGCGCTGGCGAGGATCGAAAGGCACGAGCCCGCGGTGACAACGGCAAGCAGACGACCCAACTGAGACACAGACTACCCTCCTGCAGCCGAAGGGAAGCTGCAATCATCGTGCCGCAGTGAGCGCCCAGCCCAGCGCGTGATTCCACCACCTTCGCCTCCTGTGGTGACGCGCTGATCACAGGACCTGCGAGGAGGTGTGATCCCCTTGTCATGGTTGGAGGCGATGGCTACTGCAAGTGGGACCGAGCAGCGCTCTCGAGCACCAGGGCGAGAGCTCGCGGGTCATTCCACCGGTGCTGTTCCGGGTTCGACGCATGGGCGAGCAGTTGGGCGAAACGCCCGGCGTCAATCAGGAACCCAGGTTCCTCGAGCACCGCCGCCGCCCGGCGCAAGAGCTGACCGCGCTCTAGCAACACGGCGGCGGCACGACGGCGGTCACCACGGGTGATGCTCTGGGCCGCCAGCATGAGATCCTCACCGGCCAGATGGCCTTGGACGGTACGAGCCACCGATGGATCGATGGTGCCGGCGCTCTCGGCGTCACTCTTGGCGTAGCCGATCTCGATGGCCTGCTCTTCGATCACGTTACGACCGAAGACGCGATCTTTGTAGCGTAGCTCCAGCGTGCCGACCTGACGGGAGCTGACCCCGGCGGGCACGGCGAGCTTGAGCAACAAGGAGTAGCGATCGCCGCGAGCAAAGGCAGGGATGAAGAACCGCATGCCACCTTGCCGGTCCGTCTGCCGGTCACGAGCGATGTCATAGCGCCGCTGGGCTTGCCCATCCGCGGCGACCTCTTTGGCTCGCTCTCGTGCCGCCGCTAGCTCGCCCAGTCGCTGAGAGCCGTAGACGTGCAACAACTTGATGTCCGGGTCGAGCCTCACCCGAATCTCGACCGCCGTTGCCGCCGGATCGAGACGTTGCTGGATTTCAGCCCGAAAGGCAGACTCGATTTGGTCTCCGTCGCGCAAGTAGTAGTAGCCGCCCGCGCCATCAGCAGCCACGGCGCTCATCAGCTCGCCGTCATAGCTTCGCCCAAGGCCGAAGGAGCTGGTCTGAACCCCGTTCTGGAACGCGCGCAGGGCTCTGCCAGCCAACCGCCGACGATCGGTGTCGCCGGCGGTGGCCTGGCCATCGGACAGCAACAACACGACCGGCACGGCGCCGGTGCTACGAGCCGCTTTCTGCGCCTGAACGTAAGCCAGGTCGAGGGCCGCCCCGATGTTGGTCCCCCCAGCCGCCTCGGCGCCATTGATGGCCCTCTCGATCTGCGCCCGGCGCGGTCCAACGGCACCGGTCGACACCGTCAGGTGAGCACCGGTGGAGAAGGTGATCAGGGAGAAGCTATCGGTGGGACCGAGCTGGGCGACCAAGCGGCGGGCGGCCTGCTTGGCCCGATCGATGGCCTCACCGCTCATCGAGCCGCTGGTGTCCATCACCAGGCTCAAGGCCAGCCGCTCACGGCCCTGGCGACTCTGGCCGGTCGACTGAAACGCCACCCGTAGATGCACCTCGCCCCCGCCTGGGGGCAGCGCCGCTCGCTCCAGGTGCACCGCATGGGCCAATGCCTTGCCGCCAAGCAGCGGGATCGTCGGGCCATAGCTGGCACCGACGTCACTAACCAGCTGCCGCGCCGCCACCGGCACCAACCCTCGGGCTACGGCAGACTCGAAGGCCGCCAGCGTCCCGCGGCCGGGACGGTAGTTGGTCGAGAAGCGACCATTGGGATCGATAGCCACCGGGGCCGGAATAGGCTCTGGCGCGCCCCAGGCCTGAGGCGCCGGGGAAGGACGACCAGAGCGGCTGGTGGCGCGAGTCGCGGGGCTGGGTGGGGCTCCCCCGCCGTGCCCGATGGCACCCACCGAGCTGAGACCGAAGCCACTCGCAGTACCGTGGCCAGAACCGTAGCCCTGTCCCGAACCGGCGCCGACACCCTTGCCACCGCCCCGCCCAAACGCCGCCTTGCCCCCGACCGCACCTCCTCTTCCGGTGTCCCAACCCAAAGCATCATCCCGCCCCCAGGGCGCGGTCGGTGCGTCCGCGTCGCCCCCAGCGCCGCTGTTGAGCAAGCCGATCATGCCAAAATCGGCGGCCTCCCGAAGAGCCTGTTGCCGCGACACGGCGCTTTGGGGACCGGTCGCACTGTAACTCCAACCAGACAGCCGCTGCTCCCGCCGTCCCTCCAGTCCCTGGGCCCTCGTTCCCGTACCGCCTTCTCGATTGTCACTGTCGACCGCCTCGAGGGACTTCTCCTCTTGGGCTTTCATCTCCCATTGTTCAGCAGCATCTAGATAGTGCTGGATCAGATAGCGCCGCTCATCGGTCATACCGTCCCCGTCGCCGTCCGGTGGCGAGGCTTGCGATCCGGCAACGCAGAGACCGACATGAGCCACCAACGACAGGGCGAAGCAGCCGGCAGTGATGGCCGCCGCGCGTCCCAGGCTGCGCCGCTGCTGTCGGACCTGCGTGGGGGTCACCGATACTCGAAAAGAAACCTCACCGAACCTTTGGTGCGCCACGGCCCCAGAGGGCAGCACCATGCGACAGGCGCCCTTTGGCTCGTCGAGCGGCTGGTGCTCGAGCACGTCGAGGGCCTGCTCGAGCTCGAGTCGACCTCGACCTGGCAGCTCGACCGTCGTCGTCCCTGTCGGCAGCACGACTAGATAGGCCGCGCCGGTAGCATCGGACAGCAGCAAGGGCGCTCGCTCGACCCCGAGCGTCTCAGACGCCAAGGGAAAGTCGCAGGGCGGCTCGCCCGGCACATTCTCACCCATCCACAGCTCGCCCGGCGGTTGCCATGGTCTCACGCTCACCACGGTGTCGCCCCACAGCAAGGCAACCTCCACGGTCATTTTGGGAGCCTTCTTCATTGCCTTGGATCGGGAGGAGCTATTCTGCATGATTCGCCTCTCTGCACGATGGGTCACCCCATCGGGTCATCGTCATCGGGCCCTCGACGCCTCAGCAGCCGCCTCGACGGCCAACTGCAGCTGACCGGCTAGCTCGTCAGCCACTTGACGCCTGTCGATGCGCCGCTTCTCCAGGATGCCGCTGAGCAGCTCTGAGTGCAGTTGTCGCAAGCTCTGCTCGAGCCGCCGACCTTCGACCGAGTCGGCATCGAGGCGACGGTCGCGCAAGGCCCGGACCATCGAGGTAAGGGCCGGGGTCAGCACTTGGGACAGCACCGGATCGGCGCTCATCACGGTCCGCTCGAGCCGCCGCAAGAGCCTGACCCATCGGCGGCGCGCCGAGCCTGCCCAGCGCCGATAGATCAGCCACAGGAACACACCGCAGACGGCCACAGCCCAAGCGGCAGCGAAGCTGAGTGCCAAGTCAGCCGCCCAGCCCGCCGAACCTTCGACACCTGAGGGATCGACATCGGTGACGGTGAGGGTCGCCCGCGGCGGAACCTCGACGGTCAGCTCGCCGCGCAATGATGCGGTGAACTCACGCACCGTCAAGAGCCGACCATGGGCCAAAGGACCTATCCGTAGCGGCAGACAGGGCGCGGCCAACCCGAGGGCCCTGCAGGCCGGCGCCTCCGCCCCGGTGGCCACGGCCTGCACCTGGTGCGCCGCCCCGTCCTGGGCCACGATCTCGAAGCCACCGGCGCCGAAATCGATGAGCCCATCGACCACCATGCTCGCTCCCCCTGGCGCATCCTGGGGCCAAGAGGTGATGGCGGCGTCGAGGATCGATCCGTCGTGCCGGCTATGAAACGCCCCTCGCACGATAATGGTCGTCCCTGGGGACACGGGCACGTGAGCGCCTGGTTGCAGGGGAGATAGCGAAAACGTCGTACCAGTCATGAGCCATGGGAGACGCCGATTCACAGCGGGGCCGAAATGGGCCTGACCGGCGGCGCTCAACCTGTCGAAACGTGGGTGTTGTTGGGATCGACAACTGGGCGGCACGTTGGTTCCCGGCTAGGGCTGCGACCTAGGCGAGCGCCTCCGGGCTTTTCCCACATTGGTCCTCTAAAACCGGTATATTGCTGGACGCTGTCCTTTTTTTGCTCACCCGCCCAACTCCGTGCCGCAAGACGATCCACCATCCAGGCCACCGCCTCGCGAGGAAAGCCCAACGCTGCGCCCCAGCAACGGCAGTCACCACGACCAAGCCCGCCTCGTGGTGCTCGCCGGCGGCCTGGTGGGACGGCGCTACGCCGTGACGGAAGAGCTCACCATCGGTCGCAGCCACCGCGCCAAAGTGCAGATCGACACGCCCCAGCTGTCGCGAGTTCACGCCCGCATCCGCCAGGTCGACACGGGCTGGGAGATCGAGGATCTGAGCAGCCTCAATGGCACCAGCGTCAATGAGAAACGGGTCACCAAGACTGCGCTGCGCTTCGGCGATCAGATTCAGCTCGGCGATGAGGTCTTGCTGCTGTTCACCCAGCACGACTCGTTGAAAGAACAGATGTTGCAGCGCCAACGGCTCGAGGCCCTGGGCCGGCTCGCTGCAGGCATCTCTCATGACTTCAACAACATGCTCGGGGCGATCATTGCGAGCCTCGACTACACGCTGCTCAATCGAGACGGCGGCGAGAACGATCCCGACTATGGCGCCAGCCTCGACGATGCGCGGGCGGCGGCGGAGCGAGCCTCAGAGCTCTGTTCGCGGCTGCTCGCTTTCGTGCTCAGCGACGCACATGAGTACCGATGGGTCAACGTATCGGAGCTCTTCAAGGAAGTGGTCATGCTGGTGGAGCGCACGGTAGGGCGCTCCATCGAGGTCCACGCGACGGTCGACGATGATCTCGGCGTCGTCGGGGATGCCGCCTCTCTCCATCAGGTGCTGATGAACCTCTGCCTCAACGCCCGGGACGCCATGCCCGACGGCGGCACGCTGCAGTTGAACGCGAGCCTGAGTGACAGCGATCGACAGACGATGGTGGTCACGGTGCGAGACACGGGCATCGGGATGGCTGCAGCCATCAGCGCGCGGATCTTCGAGCCCTTCTTCACCACCAAGCCAGGTGCCGGAGGCTTCGGCCTGGGACTGGCGACCGCCAAAGAAACGGTGGAGGCCCATGGGGGCACGCTGGCGGTGAAGACGGCACCCAACGCCGGTTCGACCTTCACCGTCACCTTGCCCGCTACCGACCCCGAGTCGATTCCGCCGGACAACAAGGTGACGATCCGGCCCCCCAAGCTCACTGGCCAAGTCGTCATGTTGGTCGACGACGAACCGCTGGTGCGGCGAGCGACCCGCCGGTTGCTGACCAACGCAGGGTATCAGGTGCTCGAGGCCGGAGACGGAACCGAGGCGCTCCGCCTGTATCAACAGAGCAACCTGCGCCCCGCTCTGGTCTTGCTCGATCTGGAGATGCCGAAGATGAACGGCGCCGAAACGCTTCGCAGGCTCAAGGCGCTGGACCCGAAAGTCCGTGTGCTGATCGTCTCGGGCCATGCCAAGGCAGCCCAGCTAGACGCCCCGACCTTCATGGCCGCCTGCGGTGTGGTGCCCAAGCCCTGCGGCGCCGGCATCCTCATCGGTGCAGTGGCCCTGGCGCTAGAACGCCCGGACCGACGGAGCTCGCGCCCGACCTTGGCGCGGATGCCCGCCATCAAGATCGATGACAGCGGGCTGCCGGACCGCGAGCCCTCCGGCGATTGAGGGCCGCCGACGAGCTAGGGCTCCACGACGAGCAGTACCGAGCCCATGGCATCGCTCGCTGCATCGTCAGCATAGATCTTCACGTAGTAGTCGCCAGCCGCCAGATCGGCTGGGATCTGCAGCGTCGCCGACAGGGCGCCAGCGCTGTGGCTGACCGATTGGCTGACGATGACCTTGTCGTTGGCGATCTGGTAGTTGGCGGCGATCACGGCGTCCCGGTTGGGATCGCCATCCGCCGGCACGGACTCCAGCCCACCTGCGAGAACCGAACGCGTCGTCTCCAAGGTGACCAACCCGTCGCCATCCCCCAGAACGCCGAGCGAGGCGGCAATGGTGATCTCCGAGCCGGGGGTCGCCGGCGACGGTGACACGACCCAATCAGTCGCCGACTGGGGGTAGACGATGCGAGCACCGGGATCGCCAAACAGCGTGTACATGTGCAGGTGTGTCAGCAGCAGCGCGGCCGCCTCCCCAGGGGCCAGCATCAGCTCGCCGAATGAATCGATCTCATCCCGGAGCGCATCCTGGTGGTTGACCATCCGCTCCTTGGACATCACGAAGACCTCGCCCAGGGTCGAGGGCCGCAGATGAGTGACCACCTGACTGGATTCGTAGATGAAGATGGCGTTCGTCAAGGGATGGGAGATTTCGGTGGAGGACAGGATCGCGCTAGGACCGCCGGCAGCCTTGAGGACCCGCTCGCTGAAGCTCTCGCCAGAATCGAAGGCCCCGGTCGAACAGGCCACGATGCAGAGGATGGGCTGTCGGTGAGTGACCGCCAGCTTGTCGAGCTCGGCAGTATCGAGAATCGGGTAATGGCTGCCATTCCATTCGAGGGTGGCAAAAGCATCCACTTCACCGTGGCCGACATAGACCATCCATAGCGCCCCCTCGTTGATGCGCTCGTAGACCTTGTCGCTGAACTGCTCGGGGATGAATACGAAGGGCGAGTCCTGCTTCGCATAGGTCATGCTCACGTCAAAATCGTAAGAAGCGCTCTCTACGATGGTGAAGGCGAGGGTCTCGATCAGATCGTCAATCATGCCGCCAAAGCCGGCGGTGCTGGCGAAGGCATTGACCCGCCGATTCCACGGGCCGACCTGATAGATAGACTCGGAGGCTTCCACCTTCTGTCGAACCAGATCGACGTCTCCTTCGGTGGCTGCCGCAATGCGGCCCACCGCCAGGTCGGGCATGTGGTCACCATCCATGTCGGCATAGACGTTGTCGCTGGTGATTCTCTGCCCATTGTTGAAGTCGTCATAATAGGCGCCAGCTGGGACTGCCCCGTGGTCGCCGGCCCAGTCAGCGGTACTGTCGCCAATGATGAGCAAGAACATGGGCGCAGCCACATCCCGAGCCTCGTAATGGCCACGGACGTATTGCCGGATCAGCTCGGTGGCTGCGGCGGGATCGAGCTCGCTACCCACCACCTCGCTCATCA
>JAUVCD010000123.1 GCA_030590865.1 Myxococcales bacterium
CAGGACTTCCCAGCGCTCGAACGCCTGCTCTCGGACCGAACCGTCGAGCGTTTCGTCGTGGGCTGGCCGCTGAACATGGACGATAGCGAGGGGCCGCGGGCGCTGAAGACGATCTTGCGAGAGGCGGACCGCGCCTTTGCAGCCTATCGCAAGACAGGCGGCTCAAGCGCTAGCGCGTGACGAGCGGCTCCTCACCGAGCGGCATCACTTGGACGCTTGCAGGTGGCAGTCGATCTGTTTCTGGGTCAGCGCACTCCCGTAGACGGCGATCTCGTCGAAGCGAGCGTCGATGTGACCCCAAACGGTTCCGGTCGCGCCACCGCCGGCGATGAAGGGCCAATCCTGGCTCGAGTACTGGGGCACCGCGACTGGAGTGTTCGAATCCTCGAGCTTGCCGTTCCGGTAGATCCGCATGGTTCCGCCGTCCCAAGTCGCCGCGATGTGTTGCCACGAGATCTCGGGCACGACGGCTGTCATGACCTCCTCGGTGGGCCCGTTGCACTCCCACATGTAGAAATGGATCCGACCGTCGTTGTCATACCAGAGCCGGTAGCCCGGAAACTCGAAGGTGCCACAGCCCAGGGGGTTCCAGTTGCCGACGCGACCGATGATGGCGCCGTTGTCATTCGCCTTGGTGAGATAGATCCAGATCTCGAGGGTGAAAGGGGTGGAGCCGTTCGGAAACTCGAAGATGTCACCGAAAGTGATGTAGCCATCCGCCGGTGTGATGAGCTCGACTGACGGGTTGCCGGCAATGGCCCCTGGCTGGCCGACAGCGAAGCCGCCGGGGGCATTCTCGTGCAGCGTACCGGTGTAGCTTCCGACCTGGGTGCCTATGGTGCACGACCCGGTGCAGCTCGTCTCGTCGAGCCGCCAATAGGCCAGTGGTCCGTCGCCGAGCACGACCTGGTCGTAAGGGCTGTCACAGTTGACGGTCAATCCCCCTCCACCACCGGTGTTCGCTCCACTGCCGCCCTGACCGCCCGCGGCACCCTGGCCGCCGGTGCCGGTGTTACCGCCAGTACCGACGTCGCCGCCAGTGCCGGTTTGGCCGCCGGCCCCGGCGCCTGACCCACCGCCAGAGAAGCCAGCAAAATCTTCACCGCAGCAAACCAATATTCCGCCGAGCGACAACAGCACGGCGACGTGACCCCAACGTAGACTCATGGGAGTTATCGTACCAGGTGACGCCCACCGTCCCCAGCCGCCCATTCGGGCCTATCCCCTGCGGATTCTAAGAAGGTAGTCAGTCGCAATAGGAGGCTGGCGGCACCGGCGGCTCGAAGGCCGCGGCCTGGTCGTTCTCCGCCACCGAGCCAGCCACGTCGTCGATGTCGTAGACCCTGGCCCCAGCGCCCACCCCTAGCTGCAGCTGCTCGAAGGCGGTCACGAAGAAGTAGCCGGTGAACACCGAATCATCTGCCGAGCGATACTCGATGATCATCGTCTTGCGCCCGGTGGTGCTCGCCTCGCACTCAACACAGTAATGAGCGTAGGGATCACCAGCGGTCGGCGGGTCGTCCACCAGTTGACCATCGGTGCCCATGACCAAGACGGCACCGGTGGGGGTGGGCGGTTGGGTCACGATCGTCGTAGTCGACGGAACGACGAGCACCAGCCGGTCGGCGCCATCGTCACCCCAAACGGCATTGCCCCAACCGCCGCCGCCAAAGAAGTTCGGGCCGAGCCATTGCTGGGTTTGCACGTGGTCGTCGACATACCAAACCGCCACGTCGTCCCCGCCACCACCCATCACGCGAAAGTCGTGGGCATTGCCCCGCAGGACCACCAGGTCGTCGCCGTCGTTCGGATCGATCACTGAAGTGAGGCCGCCATCGCCATTGCCGAGATCGATCCCTGCCCGTGATAAATCCCGCACGAAGACCCAATCGTTTCCCGGTCCGGTGTGAATGGTCGTGGTCTCGATGTCGAAGCTGCCATCGGGATGAGAACCGCAACCAGCTATGACGAGGTCGTTGTCCCGAGCCGAGCCGACCAGACTCGAGCCGGTGCGAAAGTCGAGGGACCAGGAGCGGTCGAAGACCAGCTCGTCCGGTCCGTCAGCGAGCTGTCCAGCGCCGTAGCTGTGCAGCTCGCCGGCTGGGCCGAGATCAATCCGATCGGTACCGCTCGAGCCTTCGAAATAGGCCGCCGCTCCACTGAAATCCACGTCGCTCGCCACCCCGACCAGGCGCCACCCGTAGTGATGCTGCTGGCCATCGGCCAATGACGCGAAGGAGCCGATGTTGGCCTCGAAATTGTGCCAGTTGGCTAGGTCGTCGTTGCCATCATCCCAGTCCCACTCGCCTGGAGGCAGCACCGGCGTGGGGTTGCCCTGACCGTCCGAATGGCCATCGAAGTACTCGTCGTCGAGCAGTCCAGCCAGTGGGAAGTCCCCGTCCGCTGGCGACCAGCTGCCGTCCCAAGAGTATTCATTGCCTGGCGGCCAACCCTGGGCAGCCCCACCGCCACCTGATGAAGCCCCACCGGCGGCGCCGCTGCCACCGGCGCCGCTACCACCAGCGGCACTGCCTCCGGTACCCGAAGATCCTGGTGACCCGTCCGCCTGGTCGCTGCAACCAGCAAGCACCGGGACGAGACAAGCCGCCGCCAACCCAGGGAGTAGCGAAGCCAACCAAGAGGCCCGTCGCACCATGGCCTCATGGTACCAGCATTGGGCTCGAAGTAGCGGGGACGACGACCGTCGCCCCTAACACCGCGACGGTGCTGACGAGGCCAAGCAGGGGCCTGCCTCAGTGCTCGCGACAGTCGCTGGCCCCCCTCGGGTCCGAGGCGCTCAGGGCTTGACTTCGGCCTCTGCCTCGACGCCCTCATCGGTGGCGTCATCGACGTCGTCGCCGGCCTCATCGAGGCGATCACCCACCTTGTCCGGCGTCTCTGTGACGTCGTCGACCGCCCGATCGACCTTCTTGTTGGCCCCCCCGCAAGCGACGAGAGCCACAACAGCGAGCAATGCACACAAACAACGCATGGATTTGCCCATAGCGCTGACACAGAGCTCCGTCCAACGCCAACTTGGCAGCCACCACACTCCGCAACAGAAACGAGATCCGTCGCTTCTCGCAATCGGCGCCGAAACGCCGGCTACGATTATTGCGCCGCCGCTACCGCCGACGCTTGCCGGGGCTCGGCTGCCTCGGGCTCGGCTGCGTCCGACTCTTCGCGCAACCGGATTTCGGTCGAGCAGCCCGTTCGCAGGCCTGTGATGTCCTTGTAGAAGGCACGGATACGATCCATGTCCGCTTTGACGTCACCGGTGGGGACTATTGCAGGACCCACACCGCCAACCTTGCGCCCAAAGTCGAGAAAACCACAGATGATGGGCACCTGGGCGCCCTCAGCGATGTGATAGAAGCCGCTGCGCCACTGCTTGGCCCGGGAGCGAGTCCCAGCCGGCGCGATGGCCAGGTACATGCGGTCGGTCTCGGCAAAGCGCTTCACCAGCGAACCCACAACGCCGTGACGGGAGCGACGGTCCACGGCAATTCCGCCGAGCCAGCGCATGAAAGGGCCCCGATAGCCTTCAAATAGGGTGTGTTTGCCCAGCCAGTTGAGATCGAGCCCGTAGACCCAGGACACCGCCACCATGTAGGGCAAATCCCAGCCACTGGTGTGGGGAGAGGCGATCAAGACGCCCTTGGTCGATGGCGGCAGCTCCCCCTCGGTCGTCCATCCGGCCACCTTCAGGTAGAGCTGACCGATGAAGTGGGTGACTGGCGAGTTTCTGGGGCCGTCATGGGTGCCCTTGCCAAAGCGCATGAAGTCACAAGACCCTTCGGCGCAGGTACAGTCAATCCAAGGCCCGGAGTGTGACCAATTCGTGACCTAGCGGCTGTGACGCCCCTCAGTTCATGTGACCACCACCACATACCGGTAGGTAGGTGCCGGTGATGTAGCGTGCCCAGTCGAGGCAATAAAACAGGATGGCGCCTGCAATGTCGTCCGCCTCACCCAGCCGACGGAGCGGCAGGTGCTGGGCGATGGCGTCTTTCATCTCCTGGGGCTGGCCCGCCGTGGCGTCGGTCAGCGTCAATCCTGGGGCGACGACGTTGACGCGAATGGCGTGGGGGCCGAGCTCGAGAGCCAGCGACTTGGTGAAGGCGTCGAGGGCCGACTTGGCGCTCGAGTGAGCGATGAAGCCGGGACCAGGGGTACGAGACAGCCCGCTGCTGACGTTGATGATGCACCCGCGCTTACGTTCCACCATGCCGGGCACGACAGCCTTGCAGCAGTGGAAGCTCGACTTGAGCTCCCCCACCAGCTTGCGCTCGAAATCGTCCCAGCCAAAATCGACGAAGGGCACGATGGGAAAACTGATGTTGGCGTTGTGAACCAAGATGTCTACGGGCCCGAGCTGCTGCTCCACTTGTTGGGTCATGGCCTCGACCTCAGCCGGAACCGTCACGTCGCATTGAACGAGCAATCCCGTGCCGCCCGCCTGCTCGATCTCGTCGAGGACTTTGCGTCCCGCCGCCTCGTTCTGCTTGTAGTTCACCGCCACCTTGGCGCCCTGCGCAGCCATCAGCTTGACGGTCGCCGCTCCAATACCTCGGCTCGAGCCAGTGACGATCGCAACTTGGTCTTTCAGCAACATCTGCTCTCCTCCAGGGGGTTGGACGGTGCAGGTTGGCGCAGGACTGCCACGCTCTACTGCCACGGTGCTTGGACACTGGACGACCAGCGCCTCAAGGCGTGATGGGTCGTAGCACCGCGATGGCGAGCCGTGCAGCTCCAGCTCCGAGACCTGACCGGCGGTAAGAAAAATCGCAACCGATCACCCGTCACGGCGATGAGGTCAGGTGAGGACTGAGACGATCCACCCCAATGACCCTGACTACCCCGAGGCGATGAGTCTGCTCGAGCTCGTCTGGAGCGGTGCCGCGGCTCGCTCCCCGCCTCTCTACATCCGCGGCACGCTTCCGACTCGGCCGGGCATTGCGGTGGTGGGGACCCGCAAGGCGACCCAACGAGCCCTGGACTTCACAGGCGAGCTGGTGAAGGTGCTGGCCGAGCAGAACTGCAGCATCTGGTCGGGAGGCGCCTGGGGCGTGGATGCACGGGCCCACCAGGTGGCGCTCGAGGCAGCCGCCCCCACGGTGGTCGTCACCGCCGGGGGACTGGACGATCCTTATCCGTCCGACCATGCCGAGCTCTACGAGCGCATCCTGGGCGCCGGCGGTGCCTTACTTTCTCTCCAGGCCGATGGCGCGACCCGACGGCGGCATCAATTCGTCCAGCGCAACTACGTGCTGGCTGCGCTCACCTTGGCCACGGTGGTGACCCAGGCACCGGCCAAAAGTGGAGCCCGTTACACCGCCGGAGCGGCGCGTAGACTCGCCAAACCACTGTTCGTCGTGCCTGGCGAACCGTGGTCAGCCAAAGGCGCCGGCGGCGCCATCGAGCTGGTCAAGGGCGCTACCCCCATTGCCTGCGCCGACGATCTGACCGTCGCCTTGCGCCCGTTGCTGCACCGCATGGCGGCCGGTAGCACGTTGTGGCCGCTTCCCTACTCAGCCCAACAGACCGAGCTCTGGCCCCAGGAGCAGTCCGCCTCTCCTCCCGAAGCGGCCCTTGACGGTAACGGTACCTCCCACGCGACCAGCCACGACCGAGGGCCAGACGAACAAGCCCCGTCATGGGATGAACACACCGCCCTGGTGCTGTCCGCTCTCGGAGACGCGCCTACGCACAGCGACGCACTCTGCACCAGCCTGAACCTCAGCTACCTCTGCGTCTGCCAGGCCCTATTGACCTTATGCCTCCACGGCGTGGTAGTAGAGGCCCCTCCAGGTCACTATCGGCGGGTACGTTGACAGCGGCACGGGGCAGGCAGCTTCAAGTGACAGCACCGCATGACAGGATAGGCCGATGACCACCGGGACCGAGCAGAGCACTGAATCGCCGACGGCCGACGTGGTCACCGTCACCATCGTTGGTGCTGGGCTGGCTGGCTGCGAGGCAGCCTTTCAGCTGGCCAACCGCGGAGTAGCGGTACGGCTCATCGAGATGAAGCCGCAAAAGCGCACGCCAGCCCAACACAGCGACCACTTGGCCGAGCTAGTCTGCTCCAACTCGCTCCGTGGTGAGGCCCGCACCGGAGCGGTTGGGCTGCTCAAAGAAGAGCTGCGGCTCGCCGGATCGTTGGTCATGAGCACTGCCCTCGCAACCCGAGTGCCCGCCGGTGGTGCGCTGGCGGTGGATCGCGAGCGCTTCGGCGCCCAAATGACCGCGGCGATCCACGCTCATGAGCGAATCGAGCTAGTGCACGATGAGGCCCAGGTGATCCCCGCCCAGCGGCCCCTCATTTTGGCCACCGGACCACTCACGTCCGACGCCCTCGCGGCCGCCCTGGCTGGTGCGCTAGGCGCCGAGCAGCTCGCCTACTACGACGCCATCGCCCCCATCGTCAGCGCCGACACCATCGATCGCTCGGTGGTGTGGCCCCAATCACGGTACGACAAAGGTGGCGCCGACTACCTCAATTGCCCCTTCGACGAAGCCCAATACGCCGCCTTCCTGCAGGCAGTGCTCGAGGCGGACAAAGTCGCGCCGCGGGCCTTCGAAGAGGCGCGCTACTTCGAAGGCTGCCTACCCCTCGAAGTCATGGCCGAGCGGGGCCCGGACACGCTTCGTTATGGGCCGCTGAAGCCTGTCGGGCTCACCGATCCACGAACGGGCAAGCGCCCCCATGCGGTACTGCAGCTCAGACCCGAGGACGCCGCGGCCACCGCCTACAATCTGGTGGGCTGTCAAACCCGGATGAAGCAAGCCGAGCAACGACAGGTGCTGCGCATGATCCCCGGGCTCGAGCAGGTCGAGCTGATGCGCTACGGGTCGGTGCACCGAAACACCTTCATCGATGCGCCCGCGGCCTTGGACCCATCGATGCAGCTTCACGCCCTGCCAGGCGTCTACGTGGCGGGCCAGCTCGCCGGCGTGGAAGGCTACGTCGAGAGCACCGCGGCCGGACTGTTGTGCGCCGTGCTGCTGGCCCAGCAACTTGCGGGCAAGGCCCCGGTCGCACCGCCACCGACCACCGCCCTCGGCGGCATCCTCACCCAACTGTCGCGGGTCCACCCCAAGCTGGGCTATCAGCCTTCGAACATCACCTGGGCCCACGTCCCGCCCCTCGATCTGCCGGGTCGCAAACTCAAGAAGCGTGCCCGTTACGACAAGATGGCCGAGCGGGCCCTGGTTGACTTGGCTCCCTGGCTAGGCACCATTGGCCACCCTAATCCGACAGCGGCTGAGCCGCTCCAAGAGCCCTAAAAACCAGCCGGACCCGCCCCAGGTCAGGCCGGCGTGGTCAGCTCATGAAGCTGTTGCTCAGCCTGGTTGCGCATGGTGTCAGCCTCGCTACGCAACTGGCGCATCCGATCTTCGCAGTCGTTCACCTCGTCTTGCGCCTCCCCGAGCTCCCGAACGTATCGCAGCCGCAGCTTGCCTTCCTCGCCGGTGTCCTTGAGCACCCCGAGTTGCTCCGAGAGCTTGGCCTGCTTCTCGAACGCGGCCTCGCGAACCTGCTCGAGCAGCTCGCGTTCGTGCTCCAGCCGCGCCGCCGCCTCCCAAGCCTCGAGGACCCCGGACAGCAGCTCGACGGTACGGGCGTCGAGGTGCTTGTCTGCCAGCCAACCCTCGAGGTGCCCGGCCGTCATGTGCCGATAATCGACCTGTTGGCTCGTCCGCCAAACCTCCCTCACCTCGAGCTTGGCCACCTGCTGGGCAGGCACCAACATCGCAAAGCGCCAGCGTGAGGCGGTCTCCTCGATCGGCTTGGGACAGTCGGGGTCCAGATCCCGACCATGTACCTTGGGCAGCTCGAAGATGACTTCGATCTCCTCGTCGTGATCGCTCTCTGCTCTGAGGGTGTGAACCAGGCTCACCCGCTGCTCTTGGATGAAGCCACTATCCCCGAGCCGCACCGCGGAGATCTCGTAAGTGGTCGTCGAATCGCGCCGGCAGCGCACCGCCAAATCCTTGGCATAGGCGAGCTTCACCTCCGCGCCCCGCGCGCTATAGGGAAGCATCGCTTCGCCGGCATAACCGCCGTCGTCGTAGACCACCAGGGGGCCCTCTTCGAGCACCAGATCGCTGTCGTTGTCGAAGGTAACCAGCAGGTCCGGATTCGGCTCCCCTCCGTCGCGCCAGATGCGCTGCTTCCGGGCGGAGAGCTCGGCAGTGGCCAACGGCACCATGGCGGAACCACCTCGTTTGAGCGACACCGGTGTCGCCAGGCGGTATTCGAACAGCTCACCCCGGTCGACGCCGCTGGAGGCATCCTCGGCACTTGCGGCGAAGGAGTCGGCCATGTCCATGTGCGCCTGCGGAGCGGCCGGCGCGGCACCGGCCATGGGCGCTGGGGCCATGGCCGGCGGCGGTGGTGGACCGGCCGGCCTCCTGGCTGCCCGTGCCCGCGGCGGTGGCGGTGCTCCGTAGCCCCGCTCGAACTGGTGAGGCGCCGAGGCAGCGCGGCTCTTTTCTTCCACCACGACGCGCTCCACCCGCTTGGCGCGATACAGATCGATGACGAAGCTCACCGGCTGGCCGGTGGTCAAGGTCAGCTCGACGTCGTCGAGATCCTCGTCCACTGGGTTGTGCACAATCGCCCAGGCCATCATGACGGCTTTCGATGCTGCCTTGGACCCTGGCGCCGATGACTCCAGATCGGCGAGGACAAGCCGGTAGGACACTCGCCAAACCGGTGCCGGGATGACGTAGGCCACTCGCAAATCCTCGGCCGTGCCAGTCAGCTGCACCTGCACGCTGCGGGTGGTTCCCTTAGACGCCGCGCGGGAGCGATCGACGAGGAACGCGAGATCAGCTTGCGAAGGCGCCTCGACGAGCTTGAAGCCGCTCACCTGAGCCAGATCGACGAGGGTCACTTGATCTGCCGCCGAGCGCAGTACGAGCTGACGCCGCGGCGGCCCGTCGCTGTTGGGGGTCTGCTCGAGACCGAGCACGTCGCCCTCGACCCACTGTTCACCGATCTGGGCCGCAACCTGGCGACCACGCAACGCCAGCAACAGCCCGCGAGCCACCCCGTCGGCGTCGAGCAATAGGTTGCGCTCCGCGAGAGCCTCCTCGGGATCGTCAGGCGCCTCGAAAGCCACGGCGCCAACCCGAGCATCGCCGGCGCCAACCCAAACGGACAGCGACTTGAGCACGTCGTTCATCTCATTGGGCTTGAACGACATCTCGAAGGTTCCACGGGCCGGACCGCCACGCTCGACGTAGGCCACACCATGCCGAAACATCACCAGTCTGCGTGCCTTCGGTACGTCGCTCATGCTCCCCTCCGATTCCTGCGGTCACGCCGGGCGAGCCACAGCAATGCAACCCAGCCAAACAGCGCCCCGAGTCCCGTCGTGCCTCCCTTGGTGACGCGACATCCGCACCCGCTATCCTCGGCACCAGTCAGACCGCCAACCGTTGCTCCCCCTGAGCCACCGCCGCCCTCAGCCCCGCCCATGCCCCCCGCACCGCCGCCACCACCCAGGCCTCCCTCGATGGAGAGCGTATAGGTCTGGTCGGAAGCCGCGCCCCGGTCGTCAGCTGCTTCGATGGTCACGGTGGCGCTCGGCGGTGAGGTTGCCGTGGGGGCGAAGCTCACCTCGCCGGTAACGCCGTCGATCGTCATGCCTGCAGGCGCTTGCAGCAGGGCGTAGCTGATGACGTCCCCTGGGTCCAAGTCGATGGCATCGGCGTCGTAGCTGTAGGGTGAGCCAGCCGCGGCCTCGGTCACCGGCTCGGTCTGAAACCGCGGGGGATGATTGTACTCTGGAGCGAAGACGAAGAAGCCGCCGCTATTGGCGCGAGACCCGGGGTGAGTCGCCACCTCTTGATTCTGATCGTCCGAGGGATAGTTGACGACGCCGTTTGGCGTGGCGCCGGCAATCCACATCGTGGTCGATCCGCCGCCATCGAGGTTGACCGCTTCGCTGAGCCCGATCTCGGCGCTGGCAACGAAGGCGGCCAGCTCGTCGAGTGACATGCCCGCCGCGTTGGAGCGACGCCCGTCGACCGTGCCCAAGTGGCTCACGCCGTCGACGTCGAAACCCGCAAAGGTGCGCGGATTGTCACCGTTGAAACCGCCTGACGTGAACCCTTCGACAGCCCAGGCAGCGGCCCCTGCATAGGCCACCCCTGCCACCACCAACGTCGGTCCGCCACCGTGAGCCTCGTGGGCTGCTGGCCAGTCCTGCCCGCTAGCGACCACCTCGACCATGGGAGCCATTTCAGTGGTGAGTCCGAAGGCGCCGCGATCAAACCCATTGGTGCCCAGCAAGCTGCCGCTCGCCTTGAGCAGCGACACCGGCGCGCAACCACTGCCAAAATAGCCGCCATTGACGCCAGCTACCGCACCGGCTGCCTCGCCCAAGGTGCCCACGGTTTGGCAGCCGCTCGAAGCGATGGCGCGGATCTCGACCTCCGGCAAGAGCGTGTCCACCAGCAGCTCGTGCACGATCTGCGAGCCATTCATGTCGCCGAAGCGCCGAGCCCGCCAGGTCACCCCCTCGGCCAGGGGTCGCTCAATCCAGAAGTCGCCGATGGCTTCCAGGTGAAGCACGAAGGGACCTGCCTGCGCCTCCCCCGAAAAGCTGTCCACCACCAAGAAATGCTCGCCAGCAGTCATCTCCGCTTCGGCAATCACGTTGGCCCGGGCCACGCAGGCCGTCGCGACCCCGCCAGCCACGTCAGCGGTATCGAGCAAGTGCACGTCGATATCGACTGAACCATCATCGCCTTGCACCCAGGCGGTGACCTTCGCCGGCGCCGCCAGAGTAAAGGCGAAGACTCGTTCGGGACCTGATTCGTCGGTCCCTGGCGAGCAGCTGTAGCTGTCGACGACATCAGACGGCGCCCCGTCGGTCGTGTCTGCGATCACATAAGGAAACGCATCGACGACCACCGGATCGTCAAAAGTACCGCTGCCAGGAGCCGCCCACAGGGTCGACTCCGCACCGAGCAACGCGCCGAGCAGCGCGCCTCCGGTCGAGATCATCGTCGTCAAGCGCCGCATAGGTCAACCTAGCTCACCTGACCGCCCGGAAGCCAGCGACGGCAGGCACCCAGACCGCAGGAGTAGACTTCTCCTGGAGCGGCAGACGACGTCTTATGACTTGTAAATGGAAGCTGGTCTTCGTTGTGTGGCGAACAAGAAGCGCCCCTTCACTTCGGAGTGGTCATGCAAATCCCGCCCTCGCTGGTCCAGTTGATACATCCGACATCGGCAGCTTCCGCACCGCTCACGGTCTGGCCGTAGGGCTGTTGGACCTGGGGATCCCCAATCGGGCAATCGCACAACGGCAGCGTCGCTCGCCATGCCGCCTCGCAGATCTCGAAGTCTGCCATGGCATTCGCCTCGATGCCGACGAACATGATGTTGCCACAGCAATCGATTTGGTGCTCGACCATCTGACACGTGTTGCCGGTGCACAGGCTCAACCCGTACTGGACATGCTGACCATCGACACCGAAGCACTCCTGCCAGCTGGGGGACGCCCCACCGGCGCCGCCGTATCCTGCTTGACCACTGGTGCTGCTGCTGGAGGCCGTGCCACCAGTACCGCCATTGCCGCCCCCGGCCCCACTACCGGCAGTACCGCCGTTGCCGCCACCGCCGTCAGTGACCGCATCACCGCCGCAAGCGGCGAGCGCTGCCGCAACCAAGAATGAAATGGTGATCACACTACGCATGACAGAGCTCCCTATCAGCAGATATCGCAGCATGCCGGGCATCGCCAGGCACAAGGTCACGGGGCCATCGTAGGAGGTCGCCTCGAGAAGCGTCTGCTCAGCCGACGCAGGTCATGAACATGGTGCCCGCCGCAAAGAGCGTCGCGAGAATCAGCACAATGCCCATCACCAAGAAGTAGTTGCGGAGCTTGGCAAAGCCCTCGAGCAGGTAATGCTGATCGGCGACGTCGGTCAGGGCGACCTGGCGAAAGGCCAGCGAGGCCTGAATCAGCCACACGTCGAGCAGCACAGTGAGACCCAGGGCACCGAGGGTCACCACCAAGCCGATGGTGCCCAGGAAGCCCATCAGTGGCCCGGTGGCTATTTCGACCAGGCCCGGGACCGTGAGCACGGCCGTGATGGCCACCGAAGCCAGCGAGGTCACCGCCGTGATGATCCCCCAGCTGGCCGCACTGGCGATGCGGCTTTCGTCCATCGCCTCGAAGGGTATTCGCGCCACGCCCATGATGCCCTCTTCAGTTGGTGGCGTCCCAGATGGACTTGATGAGACCGATGATGTTGAAGATGCCGTACATGATGAAGAAGCTGCGCAGAGCTCGGAATCCCTGTCCCAGGCAGATCTCCTCGTTGTGGGCCACCCCGTGACTGAACTGCCGTGCCGCATCGCGCAACCACATGCCGGCCATGGCCATGAGCACTGCGAAGCCGCCGAGCACGGCCATCATGATGAGGCCCATCGCGCCGCCGAACAGGCTGAACAGAGCCATCAGGCCCATCACGCCAGCGAACAAGAAGAAGAAGATGGACACGATGCGCATCCACTGCGCCAGGCTGTCGACCGTGGCCTGGCCCTCTTCAGACAGGCTCAGCTCGGTAGACGGCGGCCCGCCATCAATGGCAGCTGCCGGTGGAGCATAAGGGTTTCCTTCAGCCACGATTCACCACCTCCCCTTTCAGCGCCGAGTCTTACATGCGTTCACGGCACGTACAAGCGCGGGAAACTGATGTCTCGCAGCAGCGCCTCTCTCGTTGGGCTCAGAAAGAAGCGGTCAGCCCCAGCGATCCAGGCCCCAAGTGCACGGCTGCCGAAGGCTCATCAGGTGACGTGTCCATGCCCACGATGACCAGCGCGAGGCCCGTTCCCCCCAAGACAGCGCCGCCGGCCAGTAGGCCGATGGCCACGTAGCCCATCGTGTCCGTCGTATCAGACGCAACGGTCTCGCTGGTCACCAGGGCCGGCAGCCCCAGGGACACGCCCATCAGCAGGCTGAGGCCACCGAGGCCAGCCATGATGCCGCCACCGATGATCATCCCCTTCGAGCGTTTCTTCTGCGGAACGTCAGGGGGCGGTGGAGCTTCACCGCCAGGAGGCCAGGCTGGGCCGAAGCTCAGCTCCACGGTCGTCTCGGCTCGCCCCTCGGGTACCTGGACCTGGCGCCGCACCTCTGGCTCGGTCCCGCGCTTCGCAGTCACCTCGTGAGCCCCTGGATCGACGGGGATCGGTCCCTGCAGAAGGGCCGCTTGCAGCGGCACTCCATCAAGCCAAACCGAGACACCACTGGAGTCGGGCAGTTCGATGCGCAGTAAAGGAACGCGCTCGCGCAGCACCGGCAACTCCGCCTTGGCGTCCCGTACAGCCTTACGCCAGGGTTCGGGTGCATCCGCGGCCAGCACCTCTTCGCGCACGTGCTCATAGAGCTCGATGGCCGCCACGAGCTTGCCCTGGTTGCGCCGCGCGCGGGCCATGTAGAGCACGAAGGCGGGCGAATGCACCAACGCCTCGGCGCCCTCGAAGCGCTCATAGGCGTCCACGAAGCGGCCGCTGTTGTAGAGCGCTACGCCCTCACGAGCCATCTCGAGCGCCCGGTCCCGCTCCGTTGGCCCAGCCGCCAGTCCCTCCGGCACGAGCAAGACGAAGGCGAGCGCCAGGCTGAGAAACCATCGCAACATGGAGGGATCCTACTTGCCCGGGGCCCGCCGCACGACCCCTGACTGGACAAGCCTCGCTTTGCCAGCCCTTGGGTCGCCTCTCTGCTCAGATGCCGAACTCCGAGTCCTTCTTGCCGGAACCGGTTGGTGGGAGCGGTGGCTTGGGCGGTGCAGCGCTGGGTGTCGGTGGTCGGTCCGCCGTGACTGGCGGCACGCGGCGCGGGGGATGCTGGACCTCATCCGCGCCAACTGAGCTGCTGGCCGAAGGAGAGACGGTGGGGATCGAGGACGTGGTGATCGAGTCAGTACGGGTAGGCACCGGTGCAAGTGACGCGGCCGGCGAGGGCTCTGAAGGGGTCGCGCTGGTCGCGGACTCGGTGGCTTGCTTGAAGCCGCCCCGCCCCACGAGCCAACCCAAGGCCGCGATCACCATGCCCAAGATGATGGGTAGCCAAGTGCGCACCTTGCGCGACCGTCGCCGCCGGCTGTCCTCCGGAGCGCTGACCACGTTGATGACTCGCGCCGCGGTGGTGCGTCCCTCGCCGTCCGACGCCAGGGCGGTGGCCGCATAGGCTACCTCGGGTGAGCGCCGGGTTCGCTCACCCTGTTGAGATGACGGAACCGTCGGCCCGAAGACGGCCGCAGGGCTCGCAAGCGTGGGACGCAGCGGCTGCTCCACTTCGATCGTTGGCAGCGACGTCGGCAGCGGTCTGCCTTCCACCACGGCGACAAAGGTATCGACCAGCTCGCGAGCAGAAGTGAAACGCTGCTCTGGCAGGCGCGCCAGGCCTCGAGCGAAGAAACGGTCCATGTCCGGTGGCAGGTCGGCCACCAGCTCGGTGGCCACAGGCAGCGGCAGGCTGCACACCGCATTGATGATCTGCCCGATGTGCTCGTAGTCGAAAGGACTGACGCCGGTGACGGCTTCGAAGGCGATGACCGCCAAAGCCCAGAGATCGGTGCGAGCATCCAGCCGGTCGCCTTGTGTCTGCTCAGGACTCATGTAGCGAGGCGATCCCATCACCACACCGCTGCGGGTTCGGTCGCTCGGGACCAGGTGCGTGCCCATTTCCTTGGCAATGCCAAAGTCCAAGATCTTCACGACCTCCTCTTCGCCAACCCGGGCCAGGAAGATATTGGAGGGCTTCAGATCCCGATGGACGATGCCAGCGTCATGGGCCAGCTTCAGCCCGCGACACACCTGCTCGAGCACGGTGACGCACCGCTTCAGTGCAACTCGCCCCTCACGGGCGAGCAGCTGTGCCAGGTCCTCGCCATCAAGCAGTTCCATGGCGATGTAGGGCGCTCCCTCTTCCACGCCGTAGTCGTGGATTTGGGTGACATGAGGACTCTTGAGCCGGGCGGCAGCCATGGCCTCCCGCTTGAATCGCGCTCGGGCAGTCTCGGCGCCTTCGTCCTCCAGATTGGAAATGAACTTGATCGCCACATCGACGTCGAGCTCGATGTGCCGCGCCACCCACACCGAGCCCATGCCGCCCTCAGCGAGCTGATGCTCGAGGCGGTACTTGCCTCCGACGATCTTGCCTTGCACCGGCGTCACGACACCCGCGCCTACCATAACACCACCGGTCGGCACGAGCCTCAGCACACAACAACGCCCACCTGGCCATCAGCCAAGCGGGCGCGAGAGGTTGTCGGTCAAGCCGCAACGAGAAACAGGGGGACCGACCGGGCCCGGGGCGAGCCTAGCGTTGGTCTAGCAGCTCAGCGGTTTCCCCTGCCCTGGCCTTTGCCCTTGCCCTTGCCCTTAGCCCGGCCGTTGCCTTTGCCCTGACGATGTTGCTTGGCCTTCTTGGACCACTTCTGCTTCATCTGCTGCTTGGCCTTACGAGCTAGCTGCCGGACGTGCTGCGCTTCTTCTCTGGTCACCGTCCCATCAGCCGCTGCCTGGTGGGCGGCCTTGCCGACCCGCGCTGCGCCTTTCTTGTAGTCGGCGCGAATCTGAGCCTTGACCTTCTCGGGGATATTGGCCCGCTCGAGCCGCTTGACCATGCGGGTGCCGATACGCTTCAGGCGGTTGTCGATCCGGCCGGTGAACTCGTCGCCCGCCATGGGGAAGGCTGGGGGGGTGTTGCGGCCCCTGGCACCTGGCCCGTCGGCGTTTTCGGTCGGCGGATTGTTGGGCGCGAGGGGCTCTGCAGAAGCCACGGTGGGCACGAGCAGGGCGACGGCAAGAGCTGCGACAGCGGTGCGAATACGACGGGTGGGGTTCATGGTGACCTCCTGCGAAGTGGGGTTGTTGTAGGGTTCAGAGTGGTCATGCCACCACTGGGCGCACCGTTAAGCCGCCAAGCGACAAAATCGTGCGCCCCTCGGGATAGCCGCGAAATCAGGCCTCGATTGCTCGATGCCCGAACCGGTCAGGCGAGCCCAGGGACCCCGACGTGGCACCCCAAGCTGGACAACAGCCAGGGTCTTCGCTGAAGCCTCGCCCGACCAGGCCGCCTTGCTGGCCCTCTGGGCGGGCCTTCTAGGCGGGCTCAGTCACATCTCTTTGATCACGTCGCAAGAGTCGATGTCCACGAACAAGTGGAGCTTGGGCGAGGTGACGTTGATGTTGAAGCTCAGACCATCGGTGGCGAAGGCGAAGCCTGGGTCCAGACTGACGCTGGCGGTCTTCTTTCCCGTCATGCCCCGCTCTTTCAGAAGCTTGCCCACGTCCTCCAGCTGGCATTCGGGAACCGGTGTGCCCGGCACGTCGGGGTAGCGCTTCTTCACGCCCCAGACTTGCTCATTCACCTTGTACTTGTTGATGACGTACTTGCGGATCGATTTGTCACGTTTGGACTTGCTGGTCGATCCCACCAGCTTGGGCGAGAAGAACTCGACCACCATGGTCGCGTTGTCCTTGCTGAAGTCGATGGTTCCGTCACTCTTCAATCCGTTGATGCTGACCGAGTAAAACTCCGCCTCTTTGCGCCACTTCCTGGCGCGTTTTCTCATGCCCTTGATGATGTCGTTGGGATTGGCGGCCTCGTAGTCGACCCCAATCTTGTCGAGCTGGCGTTTGGCGTTCCCACTGCCGCCACGACCGCCGACGAAGCGACCAATGATGGGGATCTC
>JAUVCD010000136.1 GCA_030590865.1 Myxococcales bacterium
GACGCCCAGATTCGCCGGAATGACGGAGCCATCGCAGACCAGTAGGTTGGGGTAGCCAAAGGCACGCTGCTGGTGGTCCACCACGCCAGCGTCAGGGGTCTCAGCGAGGATGCTGCCGCCGAGAATGTGAGCCGTGGCCGGGACGCCGAGCAGCACTTCCGAGGTGGCACTCAGGGCGATGCCGTCCATGCGGCGGGCCATGCGGCGGGCGAAATCATTGGCCATGGGGAGATAGGTTGGGGCTTGCGCCGTGCCGGTTGCCTGACTGCAGAGCGCCATACTGCGGCGCCACGGGCGGGGTTGTTTGGGCACGATCCGAAGGCTGCTTTCCAGGTCCTGCATGACCACCAACACCACGCTGCGCCGGGCGAAGCCAAAGGGAAGTGCCACTCTGAGCCAATCGTCCGGCCGTCGCGCTAGCGCCGCGAGCCAGCGCATTGGACGGGGTAAACGGCCGCCACCGTCGACCAGCAACGTGGAAAGCAGCGCCAAATGATTCGAGCCGGCGGGATAACGGTCGACCTGGATCTGAGTGTGCTCGTCAGGGAAGACGCTCGACGATGCGGCCAGACCAGTCGACAGATCCACTGTCCGGTCCCGGCAGAGGACTCCCACGATGGCTTCGCCATTGGTGCGTACTCCATCACCCAAGCGTGGCGATAGCCGCGGTAGGTAGCCGGCGAGCTTGGACTGCCACAGAAGGCGCAGCGAGCCGAGCACGCCTGCGGCGAGCACCACTGCGTTGCTGCGCATGATACGTCGAGGCTTACCGGAACGTCGGGTGGAGCATCGGGTGTGCAGCAGATAGCCAGCCGAGCCATCGTGCGACAGTGGTTGGACGGCGGTCACTTCAGTCTCGGGAATCACCGTCACGCCGAGTCGCTCGGCGTGAAACAGGTAGTTTCGGTCCAGGCTGTTCTTCGCCCCGTGGCGACAGCCGACGAAGCAGGCGCCGCAGAATGAGCACCCCTTGCGTTTCGGCCCCTCGCCGAAGAAGTAGGGGTCCGCTTGCTCTCGGTCCGGATCGCCGAAACAGACGCCGACCGGGCTGGGCGCGAAAGTGTGCTCGCGGCCGTATTCAGCGGCGGTCTTTCGCAGGTGGTGGTCCGGCTCGAACAAACGGGGGTTGTCGGTCACCCCCATCATCCGGCGGGCAAGCTCGTAGAAAGGCAGCCAGGCTGCCGCGCCACCAAGCTGTTGGATCAGCGGCGTTTCGAAGAAGGCTGGCAGGGGAGTGTAAAGTGTATTCCCATAGATCAGGCTGCCGCCGCCGACGCCAGCTCCGCTGACCGACAAGGCATGGTCGAGCAGGTCCATGCGTTGTAGGCCATGGCATCCGATTTGGGGCTGCCACAGGTATTTGCGTGCCTGCCAGCTCGATCGCGGAAGCTGGTCGGCGGTCCAGCGGCGACCTGCTTCGATGACGGCGACTTGGTAGCCCTTCTGGGCTAATCGCAGCGCCGCCACGCTGCCGCCAAAACCCGACCCGACGACCAGGTAATCCCATACTGGCTCTGCAGAGCTGGTCATCGGTTAATCCCCGTCCTGCGCTCGATATTACTGGACGACCGCTGTTTTGGAACCGTTACGACGCAATTGCCCGTCGAGCTGGAGAGTTTGATGGGTCACTGGGGGATGCAAACACTGTGGGGTGGGCAATGACTGGTTTGCACTCTGCCTGGCGGAGGTCAGTTTTGATGGTAGAATGTCAGCTGTAGCTCGAGGAGGCATTGCACAATGCGTGCGAGCGAAAAGAGAGAATCCGGCGACGCCAGTTGGCGTTGGACCATCGTAGCTGTGACTGCCGTACCCATCGCCTTGGTATGGCTGGTCCAATGCAAGAGCGACACCGAGACGACCCCTGATGCGGGTCCCGTCCCACCGGCGATGGTTCACGGCCCGCCCAATGAGGCGGCCGGGCAAATGTGCGTCGTCTGCCATTCTTGCGGAACTGACGGGACGTCAATCTTGCCAGCGCCGATTATCGACAATGGTAGTCACGGTCCCTGCGTTTTCTGCCACAAGCCGGACGGCACGATCGACTTTCCCGGCGAGGCTGCCTGCGAGTGGCAAATGGATTGCACGGTCGATCCTCCACAGGTCAATTGCGTCGAGTGTCATACTGTCGCCTGGGTGAATGACTTATGCGAAGAGTGCCACGTTGCGCAGTGACGGCGGTGCGGCGGTTGTTGACCTCTTCGGCCCTAGCCGCACCTGCGCTTGTTGCGGTGGTTCTGCTAGCGGTTGGCTCGTGTGACACTTTGGTCACCACGGGCGGGTTCACCACCGAGCCGCAGCCAGACGCGGAGCCCGGATGCTTGGTCGACGAGGATTGTGAGCTTGGCGAAATCTGCTCCCTCGGCAGTTGCGTGCCTGGTTGTCGGGAGGACGACGATCGCTGTCCCCCCGGGGAGATCTGCATCGGCGGCGACTGTTACGCGCTCCCTGAAGCCGGGCTCGACGCAACAACCGACGCCGATGGCGAGGCCCCGGATACCGGTCCGGTGCAATGCCCGGAGGACATGGTCCCAGTCAATGGCACCTTCTGCATGGATCGCTACGAGGCGTCCCGCCCAGATGCGACTGAGGTGTCACCTGGGGAAGACAACTCGATGGCGACCAGTCGGCTCAACGTCTTGCCCTGGTATCCGGTGACCAAGTCCACCGCTGCAGGTGCCTGCGCCCTCGCCGGCAAGCGGCTGTGTACGCCCAGCGAGTTCCAGACGAGCTGCAGTGGGACAGGGAGCACGGTCTATTCTTACGGCGATAGCTACGACCCGGTGATTTGCAATGGCATCGACACCTATTGCATGTGTGGCTCGGGCAGTGCCTGTGAAGGGGTGTCGCCTTGCCCCTATCCCCATTGTTACAACATGCCACCTGATGGCCAGAGCCAGCCGGCGAACGGATGCGGCAGTTGGATGAGCGCCGAGCCCACCGGCTCCTTCGATCAGTGCCACAGCGACTACGGCGCCGTCGACATCAACGGCAACGTCTGGGAGCTGGTGGATGACGGCTCGGAGACTGGCCAGTTCCGCGGTGGGGCCTACAACTGCATCGATTCGGAGCTTCTTCATCGGTGCGACTACGTTGCGGTCAACATCCTCGCCAAGGGCTTCCGCTGCTGTAAGTAGACCCATCTGAAACGGGCTCGTCACACTCGGTGCCAAAGGGGCGACGGTCTCAGTGGAGGCAAGAGCTCATGCCAGCATCGATTTCCCCGAGGTTGGGCCTGTTGGTCCTCGTCGTGACGGTTCTCTCAACCGCTGCCTGCAATCGAGCGGAGGTTCCGCCGTGGACCACTAACCCTGTGAAAACCGACAGTTATGCGCAGGGTGCAGCCGCCGCTGCGCCGGGAGCCACCACCCTGCCTGGTGGCATTGCGCACTACGATGTGGGCGGTGTGCCCCTGCCCGAGCCGGGGGTTGTCGTCGCGGAGCCGGCCATGTTCGATAACCTGACCGTCTTTCCCATCCTGGCCAGCGACCAGCTCGACGTGGGACGCGTGATCGATCTGGATACGGCTCTGGGGCAAGGGGTGGCCGAGGTCCGGGAAGTCGGTGCCCAGGATGCACCGCCGCCGTCCCAGGGGTCACTGTCCCAGCCGGCGCAGCAGCAATTGAGTCACGGGAATCGGTCCAACATGGCGATGGCTCCCCAGCGGGCAGGGGGGCGCGCCGAGGTCGGCACTCTGGTGATCGAGAATCGAGGCGCCGTGCCCATCTACGTGCTAGCCGGGACGGTGGTCAAAGGTGGCAAGCAGGACCGCCAGATCGGTCAGGACTTCATCATTGGTGCCAAGACGACGGTGCCGGTGGATGCCTTCTGCGTCGAGCACGGGCGCTGGTCTGGACAGCGACACGGCAAGGCCACCGGCGGGAAGTTCAAAACCATCAAGCAGCTCGCCAACATCGAGGTGCGCGCCGCCGGCCAGTACGAGTCCAACCAGGGCAAGGTGTGGAGCAAAGTCTCAGCGGTCAACAAGGCCAACAAGAAATCGTCGTCCTCCGACTCGTTGCTGGCCAGCCTGGATGACGGCGAGATCGCTAAACAGCGCGATGTTCTGACCGCCCAGGTGCTGCGTCACTTGGAGGGCATTGATCCCGCCCGGGCGGTGGTTGGGGTTGCCTATGCCATCAACGGCCAGATCAAGGGGGTTCGTTGGTTCGTCAACCACGACGTGTTCGCCCTGTTTCGAGAGGTAATGGTCAACACCTCGGCGGTGGATGCGATTACCGGCCAGGTCGCTGGCGCTGCCAAGGCGGCACATCCCATGCAGCCCACGGCGGTCACTCGTTTCGTTGCCGAAATTGCGGCCGTCAAGACGCGCAAAGTCAAGGAGACCAAAGGGGACAACGTCAACGAATACGTCGAGTCGGACAAGGCCTTCGGATCGACCACCGTGCAGAAGCACCCCTCAGGAAAAGGCGTGAAGATGAGCTCCGACTTCGTGGCTAAGTAGCTCTGCGTTGCTGGAGGCCCTTCATCGAGAAGCTGCGCTTTCGCAAGGGCAGGGTCTTGATGCGGAAGGGGACCGGCGGTGGGTCGAGGTCGAAGACATCCATCTGGCGGAAGCTTTCCATCGCCCGCTCATAGCGCCGCCGCTCACCGAGGGTGCGGGTCAGGGTCCGGTCGAACAGCTTGTAGGCGGGCATGAAGGCGTGGTTCCAAACCTGCGACGCTACCGGATAGTGTTTTTGGTAAACTTCGGTTGCTCGGAAGGGACCGATCACGTCACGCGCGAGCTTCCAGCGCCAATATTCCAGCTCGCTGCTCGACAGGTGCTTGGTGCGCACGTTGGCCCAGAAGCCGTTGTACCAGCGCAGATCATCGTCGTTGGTGACATAGCCCTCGCGCAGGGCGATCTCTCGGGAGCCGGTCCCCGGATAGGGGGTGATGATCTGGGGAATGGTGTGCTCCAGCCCGAGAGATTTGAAAAACTCGAAGTTCTTACGGATCGTCTCCACGTCGTCATCCGGAAACCCGACGATGCAACCACCGACGCAGATGATGCCGGCCTGGTGCAGGCGAGACACGGCGGTTTTAGTGAGCTCGACGATGTCGCCCTTCTTGATCTCTTTCAGCGTCTTGCTCGAGGCGTTTTCGATGCCCAAGAACACCTTGGTCACCCCGGCCTGGGCCAGCTTGTCCACCAACTGCTGGCTCTGGGCGATCCCGGCGCAGGTTGCCTGGGCGGTGATCCGGAGCTTGGTCCTGAGCTTGGGACGCTGGGCGATCATGGCATCACACAGCGCTTCGAGCCGAACCAGGTCGTTGGTGATGTTGTCGTCGGCGCAGAAGACTTCTTTGGCAAACCGCTGGGACAGTTGCTCGATGTCCCGCAGCACGTAGTCGGTAGGGAAGAACCGATGGCTCTTGCCGTACATGGTGTTCATCGAGCAGAAGTTGCACGCCAGGGTGCAGCCTCGCGAGGTCTCGATGACGTCGGCAGGCCACAGGCCCAGGTGGGCACCGATATAGGCGCGCCGGTGGCGTGCTGGCAGCTCGAGGGTGGCCAGGTCTTGCAAGGGCCGGTCATCATTGTGGTGATAGTCGTCGCCGTCTTTGAAGCTGGCGCCCAAGACTTGGGACGGTTCGCGGACTCGGGTGATGACCTCGATAATCTCTGCGATGGCCCGGTCGCCTTCACCGCGCACGATCCAATCGATGATGTTGCGGTCCCAAGAGGCGGCGATCTCTCGGTGGAGCATGCTGGCGTGATAGCCACCGAGCACCGTCACGGTCTGTGGGTTGCGCTGTTTGGCCAACCAGGCGATGGCCCGGGCGGTGTCGTACTGAAAGGTCATGGCCGAGAGGCCCAGAATGTGGGGGTCGAAGCGGTCGAGAATCTTCTCCACCGCCCGCCGCAGGTGCCGGCGCCGCCGGTTCAGATCGAAGACGACGACGTCATGTCCTGGCGTGTTGCCCGCCACATTGCAGAGCGCCAGATTCGGGATGTGCCAGCCCTCACCGCGGATCCACGGTGACACCTCAGGCATTGCGCACAGCGCCACACGCATGGGCCGTCGATCCCTAGCCGTCGAGCTTGCGCTCGACGCTGCTGACCTTGTCAGCCATGGTTTGGGTTCGGTCGATCCGCGTGCCGACCCTCATGTTGGTCGAAATGCGCGGGGCACCCATGTCATGCACCACCTCGTGGCAGCGCTTGATGGCGGCGAAGACCTCGTCCCACTCGCCTTCGATATTGGTCCCATAGGCGTGGAGCTTGATGTCGAGCCCGGCCTCTCTCAGCACTTTTTCGCAGGCGGCCACATGAGTCGAGACCGAGACGCCCACTCCGATGGGGACCAGACAGAGATCGGCAATCACCTTCATGACAACAGACTCGCTTGGACGCGTTAGGTTGGCCAGGGTTGGGGCCTGGGGGCCCCATAGATCATTGACGTGTCAGCCTGGCGGGATCTACCGACCATCTCTAGTACGCCCGGCCCGATTCGAACGGGCGGCCCTCGGATTCGAAGTCCGACGCTCTATCCAGCTGAGCTACGGGCGCTTGCGCGGCTGGCGTCACGGTGACGTCGCGCACAGACCAGGAGACGTAGAGCCCGGGCGCTGGGCTGTCAACTGTGCTCGAAGCGGGGCGGGGCGTGGCGGCCCGGGAGGCTGGGCGACTCAGCAGCTCACGGATGGGGCGCCGAGCCAGGTGATAGGCTGCGCCGAAGCCGACCAGCGCTATCAGCAGGACGACGAGGCCGTAGGCCCGATCGTGGCCCTCAGACACCTCGCGAAAGCCAAGCTGCACGCCGAAGACGGCCAGCCCGAAGGGGACTGCGGCGGCGCCGAGGCTTCCGGCGATGACGATGGTGCCGTTATAGGCGTCCAGGCCCAGTCCCGGCGCAGCCAGGCTCCCTGCATTGATTGCAAAGCCGGCGCCCATGGTCAGCATCCCGCCGCCGGACAGCCATAGCCAGGTCGAATAGGAGCTGCCGACGTCCCAGAGCTTGGCGCCCCCAACGAACAAGCTGACGGCGACTACGGCCAGCACGATGGCCGTCGAGCCGCCGATCAGGTCCTCCAGGTGGCCGCGGCCGAGTGGCTCGAGAAAGGGCAGCAGCAAGTTGGCGCTGACGACTGCAGCGGCGGCGAGCAGCAGGTTCCGGTGGGATCGCGTTTCGGTGGGTCGGTCGTCTTGGGACGTGAAGCCACCCCGTGCAGGCCTACGTCCCTTCCCCAGCGATCTGCGGCGCCGACCGCCTTGGTCGTCGTCGAGCCGCATCGAAATGGGAGCCTCGTCCCGGGGCGTCGAGCTGTGCTGGCGGCGGTGCGCTGCGGGGGGTGGCTGCGGCTGCCGTCGCGGAGCTGGCTCTGGTGGCGCGGCGGCTGCTCGGCGAGGTGGCGGTGCCGGCTTCATGGGCACCTCGGTTTCCGCCAAGGCGAGGCGATGTCGCCCCCCCGGAGTCTTCAGAGTCGGTAAGGTCGTCTTGTCCGCGCCAACCTTGTGCGCAGGTGCTGCGGGTGCCTTCTGAGACGCCAGCGCCGGGTTTGCGACGATGTCTCGAAGAGCCTCCGCCATGGCTCGGGCCGACCGAAAGCGCTGCTCGGGATAGCGAGACAGAGCCCGTTCGAACCAATCGTCGAGGCTGCTGGGTGCCCCCTTGGGAAGGAACGAGCGCACCGGTACGAGCTTGCCTGAGTTGACCGCCACGGCTACTGCGCCAAGCGTTTCGCCGTCAAAGGGCACTTGGCCGGTGAGCATCTCGTAGGCCACCACCGCCAGGGCCCAGCAGTCAGCGCTCGGATCGACGTCCTTGGCGCTCATGATCTGCTCGGGGCTCATGTAGTGGGGGGTGCCGACCGCCATGCCGGTGGCGGTCACGCGGCGCGACAGCGGCTCGTCGACCCGTTTGGCGATGCCGAAGTCGAGTAGCTTGACGAAGACGTCTTGCTCATCGTCGACCAGGAAGATGTTGTCCGGTTTGATGTCCCGATGAACGATGCCGAGCGCGTGGCTCTTGTCGAGCACCGAGGCGACTTGGGTCACCACGGAAGAAACCTCCCGCAGGCTCATCTTCTCGACCAAGGCGATCCACTCGGCCAGCGAGTTGCCATCGAGCAGCTCCATCACGATGTAGGGCGTCCCGTTGCGGGTGACCCCGTGGTCGAAGATCTGCACCACGTTGGGGCTCTTGATCTGGGCTGCGGCCTTGGCTTCCCGATTGAAGCGCTCGAGCAGGTCTGGGTCCCGCTCCACCAGCTCGGGCCGGATGAACTTGGCGGCGACCCGCATCTCGAGGGTCAGATGATCGGCCACCCAGACGTCGCCCATGCCACCGCTTGCCAGCGGCTCGACGAGCCTCACCCTGTCGGTGATCATGGTCCCCACTCCGAGCGCCATCTGCGTCAATGTAGCGCCGACGGGCACTGGCGACGAGATTGGGGTGATCCCTTCGTCTCCCGGTCCTCCCTCGGCAGCTGGAACTGGCGGTCTGTTCAGCGATCTCGGGCTCGGGTTACGCTTCGCCAGAACGCCTCGTCCAGGTGGTCGCTCAGCCCGCTGACGAGCTTACGCATGGCCCTGGTCTTGGCGGCTACGACCGGGTCCCGTTTGCTCAACCGATCCATTCCTGCTGGACGGGTCATCAGGAAGGCGAAGACCTCGGCCTTGTCTTCTTCGACGGCCGCGGTGGCGTAGCGGGAGACGAAGCCGTCAGGCGCTTCACCAAAGGCTGCTGCGCTTCGCTCACGCATGGCGCGGCCGCCTGAGCCGTACTCGAAGCCCACCGGATTGAGGGCTCGCCATCTTGGATCGTCGAGCACCACTCCGTCGTCTGCCAGGTCGGCGAAGTGGAAGACTTCGTGATGCACCAGCCGTCGCAGGAAGGGCGGCGAGCCCTGAGCGTCGAGGATGAGGGTGTTGCGGTAGTTCGGCAGCGACGGGATGGGGCGCCGCTCTTCATGCAGCTCGGCACAGAGCACCACGCGCCGCAGGCCGCTGCGCATGAGGAAGCTGGGGGGTAAGAGGGCCAGCTCATCGACCAGCACCATCGTCGTCGTCGCCAGCGTTGCCTCACTGGCGGCATCACCGGTCACGGGGCCGTGGGCGAGCCCCAGCTCGAAGGGGCTGCGAGCGTGCAAGATCTCCACTTCATGGCTCGTGCGCAGCCCCTCGCTCAGCTGGCGCAACGCTTCAGAGGCTGGCGGCTTCCAGCCCAGGGCGAGCATTTCATCGCGGACCTGCTCGTCCAACTGGCGCTCACGCTGTTGAGCCGTAGCGAGGCGGCTCTGCAGCAAGGTGGTGAAGAGGCCAGTCACCCCGGTTGCGGTCACGGCCAACAGACAGATCAGCAGCATGGCGCCGCTGTGGACAGGCAGGCGGCGCCGCCTCGGTCGCGCTGGCTTCACCGTCCGGGGCACCGTTCTAGCTTAGCCCACTGCCCCTCAGACGCTCTGGCGGTTTTGTACGAATTCACCGAGTCGCGCGATGGCGTCTCGGCCTTGGGCCACGATGGGCGCATAGGCATGCCAGGCGTGGATCATATCGGGCCACACCTCCAGCTCTACCTCCACCCCCGCTTGTCGCGCCCGGTCGGTGATGCTCCGCGCATCGTCGAGCAGCACTTCGGCTTCACCGGCGTGGATCAACAGCGGCGGCAGGCCGTCGAGATTGGCGTAGAGCGGTGCGGCCAGGGGGGTTCGCAGATCGCCATCAGTCACGAAACGGCTGGCGTAGATCTGCAACACCTTGCGATTGAGGTAGTCGAACCGGGCGTTCTGCTGCACCGAGGCTCCGAGCCCTTCGAGATCGACCCAGGGGGAGATGCAGAACGCGCCCGCGGGCAGCGGCAATCCTTCGTCTCGTAGCTTCACCAGCAGTGACAGGGTCAGCCCCCCACCGGCCGATTCACCACCGACCACCACGCGTTCGGCTGCGAAGCCCTTCTCGAGCAGCCCTCGATAGCCGGCCACGGCGTCCTCGAGCTGGGCGGGGAATGGATGCTCTGGCGCCAGTCGATAGCCGAGCGAGAGCCCGGTGCAGCCGGCTGCGCGACATAGCCGGGCCACCAAATCGCGGTGCGAGTCGATGGATCCGATGGAATAGCCCCCACCGTGCAGAAAGAGCAGGACCCGCTCGGGATCAGCTCCACGAGGCCGAAACCAGGCCGCGGCCACGCCTCCTATCTCGGACCGCTCGATCTGAGTCTCCGTCAGGACGGCTCCTCCCTCGAAGAACCGCTCCACCGCTCGGCGTTGCATCGCTAGCGGTAGGGAGGTCGAGTGCGTCCCGTAGTGGTGGAGCACCATCGCCAAGGTCTCGAAGGTTTCGTCCCACGATGGCCGCAGCGGTCCGCGCAGGGTTCGCTGCACCCGCGCGACGGCGCGAAACCCCTTTTCGAAGGACCAAATCGACACGTCCAGACGCTAGCCCTACGGTGCCCCCGACGCGACCCCCGCCGCTGGGTCGACAAGGCTCCAAATCGCGGTTGCGCGAAGACACTCCTTGGACTACTACCGCCAACGAGCGGGCCATTAGCTCAATTGGTAGAGCAGTGGACTCTTAATCCATTGGCTGAAGGTTCAAGTCCTTCATGGCCCACCCCGCGAACCCGTCGAGATTCGGCGGGTTTTCTGGTTTGTGGGGCGGGGGGGGAGGCGTCGCGAGGCGGGGCTGGGGACGATTCCCGGGACGATTCAGCGTCCGTGGAAACTCCCGAGAAGAGCTCCTGGTTGCCCGACCATCGGATTCTCCCGCTGGCGCGGACGGTGCGCATCATCGCCGTTACCCTGTGGCTCATGAAGCGCGCTCTGCCTTTGCGCTATGCTGAGGCCCATGGTTAGAGAGTGGCTCGTTATCGGAACCATGTGGGTCGTCGTGCTCGCCGGCGGTTGCGACAGCGATGGCGGTGATGGTGGCCCGGGCGCAGGCGGGGGGGCGGGGACAACGTCATCCACGACGAGCTCGACGTCGTCAGGATCTGGCGGAGGAGCGCAAGGCGGTGGCGGCGGCTCTGTGCTGCCTAGCGAGGTGACGGTGCAGCTGTCGCCCCAGACGGGGGTCACGGGCATGCAGCGGGTCAACTTTGCGGTCCCGCTCGAGGCTGGGCAGCTCAGCGACGAGACGGCCGTTCGCGTCATCGCAGACGGCCTGGAGCTGTCGGCTGCGCGACGGGGCTTGAGCCAACGCGGCGATGGGAGCTATCGAAGCCTCCAGCTACAAGTGGATGTCGACGTTGATGTGGTCGCCGAGCTGACGGTACAGATCGGTGTGCCGCTGACCACCAGCAATCTGACGATGGTTCCGGTGGAAGACACGCTGCTTTCGCCGGATGGCGAGCAGGGGCCACGGGTGTGGGTCGTGCTTCCGGCGCAGTGGCTGTCGGCGAGCCACTTCGCAGGGCCGCTGCTACCGGAGGCGGAGGTCAGCGGAGCCGAGATGAGCTGGGCGTCGCTGTGCGACTACGTCGCGTGGGACACGGCCGCCTTCGTGGCGGCGGGCGCAATGACGACACGGGCGGTGTGGCTCTTCGACCGCGGCACGGTCATGTATCGGGGCTACGCCCGCCGCGGCGATCTGCCGCCGCTCGCGTCGGCTTACGTCGAGACGTCGATGTACCGCAACTTGATCACCGGCACGGGAACGGACACCCGTAACGGGCTGCCGCAGAGCGCGGCGGGCGACGTGAAGTACACCTACGCACAGAACCTAGCGCTTCACTATTTGCTGACCGGCGACGACCGCTTCCGCGAGAGCGCCGAAGATATCGCCCACGGCATGAGCGCGCTGTGGTCGAGTCCCGGCTACGCTGGCGGCGCCGACTTTTGGACCGAACGTCACGCTGGCTTCGGCTTGCTCGCCTACCTGTGGGCGGGCATCGTCACCGACGACGAAGCCAGCACGTTCGCGGCGCTCGCGGACGAAGCCGTCAGCGCATATATCGACGTGCAAGAAACCTATCCGGTTGGCTACACCGATACCGAGGCGCGTTGCTTCGCCCATCACGCCGACGCTGCTGGTGAGCCTTACGGCTACTTCGGTTGCAGCCCGTGGATGAGCGCCATCCTCGCCGATGCCTTGCAGACCTATGTCGAGGAGGGGGGCACCCTGGCCGCCCAGGCCGCCACCGCGCTGATCAAGCTCGGTCGCATCGTCGCGCGCGAAGGCCGGGACGCCAATGACGTCCCCTTCTACTGGATGGGTGTCGACACCGATCAGAACGAAGTCGACGGCTACGACGAGCACATCGGCGAAAGCGCTTACGTCGTCGCATTGGCCTGGTTCTACGACGGCAAGAGCGACGCGACTCTTCGGAGCTCTGCCGATACGCTGGTAAGCAAGCTCGCCAGCGACGGCGTAATAGGGCACGTGCGCAGCTTCAATTGGCAGTGTCGCAGCGCCATCGCCACGCCGTGGTTTCTACAACCCTGAAGTCTGCGCTGACTTGATCAGGAGCGAGGGGCAGCAACTCAGACGGCGGCGGTTCAGTGATATTTCCGACTCAGGCGGTCGGCGCCGGCACGACTTAAGCGGGGCGAGGGGAAGGTGTGCGATTGGTCAGCGTCGTCGTGCGGTCGGTCGTGCTCTCCGCCGTCCCGTCGCAGCCAGCGCAGCCCCTATCAGGGCCACCAGTGCCGGTATGCTGACCGGGGGCCCACCTAGGGTGCAGGCACCGCAGGCGCCGGACTTGGGCGGCTGGGTCCCCATGTTTGTATTGGCATCGCTGTGGCGGGGCATCGTCATCGGCCGGTCGGCGGGAGGCCGGTCGGCAGGTGGTGGATCCGGTGGGGTGGCGAAGGTGGAGATGGTGGTGGGGTTGGGTCCCGGCTGAGGCTGGGCCCGACGGCACCAGACTTCATTCCAGACCGATGCGCCTGAGGTGCGGCAGCTGCGGGTATAGCCCGTTGCGCCGAGCTTGTTCCGACAGGCTTCGGGCTCTCCGTGATAGGCGTCGCCGCACAGCTGACACTCGGTGGCGGGCCGCTGGTGGTTCGCCAGAGTGCACGACTCGACGTAGTCCGGTGGTGGGGCGACGTCGGCCAGGGCTGTGACGGCTCTGAGCGTCACGAACAGGACCGTAGGGAGCACAACGAACAGGCGCTTCATCGATACCTCGTGGCGGAGCATATCATCTTGGTCAACGGGCACGGTGGCGGCCAGCTTACGGTGCCGGCTTGTCGACCTCGACGGCAAGACGGCCTACGATAACCAGCGGATTAGCGCGAGCTGTGATTGATGAGCGACGACAAGGCCAGACCGGCGGACTCCGCGCCGTCCCATGGTGGCTCTGCCCAGAACCGGCCGTCCAAACCGGCGCGCAAGGCGCTGCCTGGCACCACGCGCCCACCTCCGCCACCTCCATCTCAGCCGGCGCCCAGCTTGCCGGCCGCCGAAGCCGGCGCGCTAGCCCCAGCCAGCGAACCACCTGCCAGCGAACCACCTGCCGAAGCTGCTGCGCCTGCCTCGAGCCCGCCCCCCATCAGCGAGGCTGCCTGCGAAGCCAGCGCTCCGGGCTCGAAGCCTGAGTCACCCCCCGAGGCCAGCTTCGATTCCCTGGTGCCCGAGTCCGAGCCGCTCCCACGAATTGAAGAGGCGGAGCCTCACCGAAAGGTGGGACGCTGTGAGCTTTTCTCGGAGATCGGTCACGGCGGCATGGCCACCGTTTTTCTGGGGCGCTGGGTTGGGGCAGGGGGCTTTGCCAAGACGGTGGCGGTCAAGGCCCTGCACCGGCAGTACGCTCGGGATGTCGAGTTCGTGAAGATGTTTCTCGACGAGGCCCGGGTGGTGGCGCGCATTCGGCATCCCAACGTGATGCCCACCATCGATCTAGTGGACGAGGGGGGCGAGCTGTTCATCGTCATGGATTACGTCGAGGGGGTGACCCTCGCCCATCTGATGCGTCAGATGCGGAAGCTGCGCCAGCTCGTTCCGGTCGAGATGTGCCTGCGGATCATCACCGGCGTGTTGCATGGGTTGCATGCGGCCCACGAGGCCAAGACGGCCAGGGGCGAGCCGCTCTGCGTGATCCACCGGGACGTGTCACCGGAGAACATCCTGGTGGGCGTCGATGGCTATGCGCGGTTGATCGACTTTGGCATCGCCAGCGCGCTCGGACGGCACACCGATACGCAAGAAGGTCAGGTCAAGGGCAAGACCTCTTACCTCACTCCCGAGCAGGTGCGCGGCGAGCCGCTGGGCCCCCATACCGACGTCTTCAGCGCCGCCTCGGTGCTGTGGCAGGCGCTGGTCGGTCGCCGTCTATTTCGGGCGGAGAACCTCGCCGAAATCACCTACAAGATCCTCAACTCACAAATCGAGCCACCAGGTGCGCACCGCCCAGAGCTCGATAAGCGCTATGACCGCATCGTGCTCCGCGGCCTAGAGCGCACGGCGTCCAAGCGCTGGCCGACGGCTCAGCAGATGGCCGAGGCACTGGAGGCCGCCGGCGGGCAGGCGTCCCACCGTCAGGTTGGCGACTGGGTCCGCAAGGTCGCGGCCGATAGGCTCGAACGCACTGCGGCGCTGGTCGAAGCCGTCGAGAATGCCCCGATGGAGGCGACGGAGGGCGAGCTCGAGCGCCCCCTCTCGATTCGCAATGCATCGCGGGCGTCGATCCCTGACGAGGCCACGCCACCGGTCGAGGTGTGGGGGATCAGTGAGGACGAGGAGTCGAAGATCGATGTCAGCGCCGAGGCCGACGCGCTGCGGGAGACCACCAAGGGTGGGTCGAGGTGGGTGGCCCGCGGGTTGGGCGTGGTGGCCGTTGCGGCGCTTGCCTACGTCGGCATCCGTGCTGCAGGAGACGACCCGGTTCAGCCTCAACCGCGGCCCGACAAGCGACCCGCACCCGTGGCGCCTATCGCATCGGGGCAACCTGCTGCTTCTGCCTTGCCGGCTGGCAGCGCCACGCAGGCGCCGGACGCAGGGTCAGCCGGCGCTTCTGGCGGTGGCGGAGCCGGCGGCTCGGCCGCTGCGCAAGCTAGTGCCTCGGCAGACCCAAAGGAGGCGCCGCCGACGGGCAGCAAACGTCCCCAGCTGCCGCCGATCAAGCCTGTCGATCCTGATCTCCCCGACGACATCTAATCGTGCCTATGATCGGCCGATGGAGGCACGATGATGAAAGGGAGCCGCTCGCTAGCGTTCCTCGCTCTCTGCGCAGCCCTCTGCGCCACGGTCCTGTCCGCCCACGCCCAGGCCGCCGGGGTGACGGTCGACGAAGCCACCGCCGGGCAGAAGGAAGATGCCCGGGCGGTCTTCGTCGAAGCGCGGAAGGCCTATGACGAGCGGCGCTTCAAAGACGCATTGGGAGGTTTCCGCGCGTCGTATCACATCGTCGCAAGCCCCAACACGCGGGTCATGGTGGCCCACACGCTCCGCGAGCTCGGTCGGAATGCCGAGGCCCATCAAGAGTTCGAGCGGGCGGTGGAGGACGCGGAAGCCGCCTCGGCTTCGGACCCCAAGTACGCCGAGTCTGCCGAGAAGGCGCGCAAGAAAATGGACGCCTTGTTGCCCAAGATCGGGCTGCTCGAGGTGGTGGTGCAAGGCGCCGACGATGAAACCGTTTTACGAGTCGCTGGGCAGGAAGTACCCCGGGCGCGGTGGGGCAAGCCAGTGGCCGTCGAGCCGGGACAGGTCACCGTCACTCTGTCGATTGGCACCGACAGTCTGGTTCGGGAGGTCAGCACGGTGGCTGGGAGAACCGCCCAAGTCACCATCGGGGCCGCCCAACCGGGAGCGGATGGGGGGCCTGACGAGCCCCCGAGCGATGGCAGCCTGCAGCGGACCTTCGCCTTTGTGGCCGCTGGTGTTGGAGCCGCGGCCTTCCTCACCGCGGGTGTTTTCGGCACTCTCGCTCTGTTGAAGCACAATGAGCTGCAAGACGACTGTGGTGATCTCCCCTGCGGTGAGCGTCGAGACGACATCCAGCAGGGGCGCACCTACCAGACCGTCACCAACGTGATGGTGGTGGTCGGCGCGGTGGCGATGAGCGCCGGGGTGGTGCTCTACTTCACGAGCCCGAGCGGGGAGCCTGACGAGGCGGCGACGGCGCTGACCTTGTCCCTTGGGCCAGGGTCTGTTTCTTTGGGAGGGAGGTTCTGATGCGCCTATCCCAATGGTTGTGGCCAGGCCTGGTCGCCTGCTTGGCAGTCGTTTCGGCGGTCACGTCCTGTACCCTCGATTTCGACAAGTTCGAGGGTGCCTGGAGCGAAGGCGGGACTGGCGGCACCGCTGGTACTGGGGGCACCGCCGGCACCGGTGGTACCGCCGGCACCGGTGGTCCTGGCGGCACCGGCGGTACTGCTGGCACCGGCGGCGGCACTGCCGGT
>JAUVCD010001058.1 GCA_030590865.1 Myxococcales bacterium
AAATCTGTCCTATCGTCTCGGAGAGACCGCCTGCTATCAGCGCTCGGTAGCTGAAAAGAGGCACTGTTATCGTGTCGCTGCCGACGAAGATCCCATGTTCACGGACGCACTGGTCGAAATCCCAAGCGATGCCAAAATCGAATCGTTGGCCCGCAACGTGGTCGATGCCAACCTTCTACTCATCGCGACCAACGCCCTGATGAAGCGCGACTAGCACCACCTGGTCACTTTCTGTTGATCGAGATCGATGATCTTGATCTACCGTCGGTATGACACCGACGCAGCTGAAGCGACTCGACAAAGAGCTGACGGCTTTCCTGGCGAAGATGACGGACGGCATGGGCCGGCCGGAGCGTCGACGCGCTCTCGAGTGGTATCTGACGGGTCTCTTGTTGGACGGCGGCCGCAAGACCGTCGTTGGCATGGCCTCACGACTCGTCGACGACGAGCACGAGATCGAGGCCATGCGGCAACGCCTTCAACAGTGCGTGACGATCAGCGCATGGGCGGACGAGGAGCTCAGGAGGCGATTGGCTGAGGAGTTTGAGAAGCAGTTACACCCGGAGGCCTTCATCCTCGATGACACAGGGTTTCCCAAGAAGGGCGAGCTGTCGGTCGGAGTGCATCGGCAATACTCGGGCACGCTTGGTCGAGTCGACAATTGCCAGGTCGCGACCAGCCTGCACGTCGCCTCGGACGACGTCAGCGGCTGCATCGGCATGCGGCTCTATCTTCCGGAAGAATGGGCCTCAGACATCGCTCGGCGTCGGGGGGCTCATGTTCCCGACGACGTAGTTTTCAGGCGCAAATGGCAGATCGGGATCGACCTTCTGGATGAGGCACTCGCTTGGGGCCTGTCTGAGCGGCTCGTGATTGCCGATGCGGGTTTCGGTGACAGTACCGAGTTTCGAGATGCTCTCGACAAGAGGTCTTGCCCATACGTGGTTGGTATCGCGGCCAACCACATGACTTGGGCACCTGGCAGTCGCCCCCGCCAACCGAAACGGACAGGGGCCTCTGGCCGACCGAAAACTCGCTATCGAGATGGACGGCGCAAGCCGCTGGCCATCGGCGACGTTTGTCGAACTCTCGACTATCGCAAATACAGCTGCCCCGACGGACGCGGCGGGAAGAAGTCTGGCTACTTCGCCTTCGCACGCGTGCACCTCGCTGAGCGCCACGCCAAAGGCCGACCACCATCCGAAGAGCTCTGGCTGATCAGCGAATGGCGGCCAGCCAAAAAGGAATACCGCAACTACATCTCCAACCTTCCCCCGGCGACGGCGAAGCGCGAGCTCATGCGGCTCATAAAGCTGCGGTGGCGAGTCGAGCGGGACTACCAGGAGCTAAAAGGCGAGATTGGCCTCGACCATTTCGAGGGCCGCACGTGGCGAGGCTTCCATCATCACGTCACACTCTGTGCCGTTGCACACGGTTTCTTGGCGCTCCAACGGCGTCGTTTCCCCCCAGAGGCGCTACCGATGGACGCTCAGCATGGTCCGGCGACGGTTTCAGCAGCTGCTCCTTCAGCGCATCGGCACGTGCCCGCTCTGCAGACGACCGTTTGATCCCACCGCGCCGCCTCTCGGGCCGTCGAGGATGTGATCAGGTGGTGCTAGGCTGCGGCGGAAAACCATTTGACAGGCACGTGGGTGCGGGCGGGGTTTCCGCAGCGGCATGCTTACCTCTTCTGATCTCGTGCGGGTCACCATTGGCTGGCGAATTGTAAAGTATGCCAGATTGTCTTCGGTCTATGCAGGCTGCGAGTAATCCAAAATACTCCCATCATGGCTCGCCATGAGGACGTTCTGGTGCTCCGGTGAGTCACTGGTTCCCAGGCATCGTTTTCCTGCGACTCTGCACCCCAGGGTTGCACCTCGCGAATCGCATCTCGCGATCGGTCTCGGTGTCGCCAATTCGGTCCATCGAGGCCCGAATGCAATTCCTCCCCGGTCGATTTCGGCTCACGGCCGATGGCTAGGGCCGCGATTTCAGACCTCTTGCGCCCGTGGGGACCCCTT
>JAUVCD010000689.1 GCA_030590865.1 Myxococcales bacterium
AATTGACATTGGTGGCCCTTCGATGGTGCGCAGCGCGGCGAAGAACCACGGGCGAGTGACCGTCGTCTGCGATCCCGCTGACTACCCAACGGTGCTTGCCGAGATCGAAGAAGACGGTTCGGTCGCCTCGGGGACCCGGAAGCGGCTGGCCGCGAAGGCCTTCGCTCACACTGCCGCCTACGATGGGGTTATCGCAGCCTATCTATCTGCCGAAGCCGAGCGGCCCGACGCTGACACGGCTGCTGACACGCGTTTTCCACCCTATGTGACCCTGGCCCTCGAGCGGGTCGCGACGCTGCGCTATGGCGAAAACCCGCACCAGCGCGGGGCGTGGTACCGCGACCGGCGGGCCGCCTTGGGCTCGCTGGCTCTGGCCTCCGAGGTGGGGGGCGGAAAGAAAGAGCTGAGCTTCAACAACCTGGTCGATCTGGATGCGGCGCTCGAAGTCGTGCGTGAGTTCGACCGGCCTGCGGCGGCGGTCATCAAGCACACCAACCCTTGCGGCCTGGCGGTTGCAGAGGACCTTGCGGAAGCTTACCGGCAGGCTCGTGAGGGCGATCCGCTCAGTGCTTTCGGTGGCATCGTGGCACTCAACCGCACCTGCGACTTGGCTACCGCCGAGGTTATCGCTGAGACGTTCATCGAGGGCGTGGTGGCGCCGGGCTTCGACGACGACGCCTTGGCGCGTTTGAGCCGCAAGAAGAAGCTGCGCCTGGTGGCCACCGGACCCTGGCCGCCCCGGACAGGACTGATGTTCAAGCGCATTGGCGGGGGCTTCGTGTTGCAGGACGTGGACGGCAATGCCGCCGGTGAAGTCGAGGCGGCGCAGGTGGCCACCAAGCGGGCGCCGACCGAACAAGAGCTGCGCAGCCTGATCTTTTGCGGGAAGGTGTGCAAGCACGTCAAGAGCAATGCCATCGTGCTGTGCAGCGGAGAGCGCGAGCAGATCGTTGGCGTTGGGGCAGGGCAGATGTCGCGAGTGCAGAGCGTGCACATCGCCTGTGACAAAGCGGGCGACCGGGCGCAGGGCAGTGTGCTGGCCTCGGATGCGTTCTTTCCCTTCCCCGACGGCGTAGAGGCGGCGGTAGAGAAGGGCGTCACGGCGGTGGTGCAGCCCGGTGGTAGCGTCAAGGACGCCGAGGTCATCGCCGCAGCTGACGCTGCTGGGATAGCCATGTTGCTGACTGGGGCGCGTCATTTCCGACATTGATGACGGACGGTTGAGCACCTTCCTTTGACGGGTTGTCGAGCCCGTCTCCTGGCTCAGCGGGGGCTCGAGTCTGGCCTGCAGTACCGTCTGAGATGAGTATTCTAACTATAATATTGTCAATATAATCTATTGACGATAAATAGTCGGCTGGCATGGCAGCAGGTGGCTCATATGGGGGCCGAGGGTGAATCAATAAGTTGGCCCGCGGTTGGCCAGCGTGATGAAGCATGGGCGGCACTTGATGAAGTGCTCCCGCAAGGAGAGGCAAACTGTGGCAGCCATTCGTGAGCAGTGTGGAGTGTGTGGCAAGCCGTTCGACGTCACCTTCAGCTATCAGATGGAGGAGCGGGACGGCGGGTTCTTGTTCTTCTGCTCCCAGGATTGCCTTGGCAAGAGCCAGACGGATCGCACGGGCAGTGGTGAAGGGGTCGTCACTTGCGACGCTTGCGCCAAGCGCTTTGCGCCGACGCTGGCCTCCCAGGTGTTCTACATCGCAGGTCGACGACGCTCGGCTTGCTCGATGGCGTGCCGGGCTCAGCTGGTCCGAGAGTCCGAGGGCGTGCGGCTGGGAGAAATCGCGGCCGAGTCTGCGGTGGCCGAGGTGACCCCTGCGCCGCTGCCGGTTGCCGAAGCGGGTAGCCCGCCTGCGGTTGACCGGCGGTCGCCGAGCCCCGACCAGGCCCCGCCCCAGCCACGAGCCGAACGGGTCAGCGAAGTGCGACCCATGGCGGTCTCAGGCACTCCTGTGCGGGCGCCAGCACCATCCCAGGCGGGCCCAGGAGCGGCGCCTCGAGCTGTGGCTCACACCGCCAAGCGGCCAGCCCCTAGGGGGTCGCGGCGGGGGGACGGACCGGGGCAGCGACGAGCGCCCAAGCGCATCGCCGTGTTCAACCACAAGGGGGGCACCGGGAAGACCACCACCTCGGTGAGCCTGGCCGCCGGATTGGCGGACCGGGGGCACCGGGTGCTGCTCGTCGACACCGACTCGCAGGGCAACGTGGCGGTCAGTCTGGGCGCAAGTTGCGAACGGACACTTTACCATGTGCTGGTGATGGGGCTGCGGGTCGACGATGCGGTCCAACAGGTCCGCCCCGGGCTCGAGTTGCTGCCATCGAACGAGACCTTGGCGGCCGCAGAGCTCTACCTTGCAGGTCGGCAGAACCGAGACCGAGTGTTTTCGCAGCGGATGGCCTCGGTTGCGGCGAACTATGATTACGTGGTCGTCGACTGTTCACCGAGCCTGTCGTTGATGAACCAGAACGCGCTGTGTTTTGCCGACAGCGTGCTGGTGCCGGTCGCCTGCGACTATTTGTCGCTGGTTGGGGTGCGGCAGGTGATCAAGACCGTCAAGAACGTCAACACCTTGCTGCGCCACCGTTTACAGATTTGGGGCGTATTGCCCACCTTCTACGACGGCCGCGCGAAGATCTGCAACGAGGCGCTCGAGACGCTGCAGAACCACTTTGGCGATCGCTGTCTGAGCCCCATTCGCGCCACGACCAAGCTCAAGGAGGCGCCGGCTCAGGCTCGGTCGATTTTTGAGCACGCGCCGGGCGCACATGGCGCCACCGATTATGCCGCGTTGGTCGACGCGGTGCTCGGCGACGAGGTCGAGCGAGCCCACCGGTCTCCTGAGAGCGAGCCGGCCCGGGCGATGGGCACCTGATGGATCAACCCGAGGAGAGACTCATGCACAACGACGAAAACATCGGAAGCACCGCCCGGCAGATCTTCGATCGTGACGAGGTAGAGGGAGTTCTGAAAAGCTCGTTCTATACCGGTCCGAGGTCCGAGCCGAGCCTCGGCCAGTCGCCGGCTGACGAGAAGAAGAAGCCCACCCACTACAAGGTCATTTGCATCTCCATGTACACCGACGCCCTCGGCAGGCTCGACGAGATGGTCAAAGAGCTCAAGACACGGGGCTACACCAAGGCGAACCGTAGCGCCCTCATCCGCCACGCTCTGGACGTCGTCGATCTCGATACCGTGCCCCGCGGGCTGTAGCGGCGCCAGCGGCAGGTGCTGCGGCGGGCTCGCCGGCTCTTCAGCCGGTGGTGGTCGTGTGGCGGGCTACGTTGTTCGCCAGATCGGCGTGTTCAGGTGACGAGAAGGTCAGCGTTAGGGGCGTTAGGCTGGCATGACCGGCGTCCCATGCGGCGGTGTCCGTCCCTTCGGTGTGGTCATGACTGGCTTCGGCGCCGCCGATCCACAGGTACTCGCGGTTGCGCGGATCGCGCCGATAGATGATGTCATCACGGTAGTTTCGACGGCCGAGGCAGGTCGCTGCTAGTGGCCAGTCCTCCCCTTCGGGAATGTTGACGTTCAACAGGGGCGCTGGATCCCGTGGCCGCTCTGTTAGCTCCAGCCAAGTCTGCTCCACGATCCGCGCCGCCAGCGTCACCGCGCTGTCGAGCTTGGCCTCGGCGGATGCCGATAGTGCCACGGCGGGGATACCACGTAAGGCACCCTCTCGGGCGGCGGCCACTGTTCCTGAATAGATCACGTCTACGCCCAAGTTGGGGCCTCGGTTCATGCCCGACACGACCATGTCCGGCCAGCGCGGCAGCAGCCTGGTTCCAGAGTGCAAGGCGACGTAGACCGTGTCGGCCGGCGTGCCATCGACGGTGAAGGTCGTCTCGTCGAGCTGCTCGAGGCGCAATACGCTATGGAGCGTGAGGGCGTGGCTGGCGGCGCTCTGGTTGCTCTTTGGGGCGCAGACCACCACCTCCGCGAAGCGGTCCAGGGCCACCCGCAGGACCGTCAGGCCCTCGGCGTCGTAGCCGTCGTCGTTGCTGAGCAGAATGAGTGGTCGCATCGGACGTTCAGCGGCCCAACAGCCGCTTGGGGATGGCGACGAGCAGCTGCAGGAGCGCCATCAGCCGCCCGAACAGCCCCGCCCCGCCCCGCAGTCGAGCCATCGCGAAGGCGATGGTTCTGAGAACCGGCGTGTAGGGGTACCACCACAGCTCTCGGACCGACCGGTTCCGATCTTCGAGCACGAAACGTTGGCGGGTGAGCGCACTCAGGGCGTGCCCACTGTTCGTCACGCCGTTGCCCGTGTCGGCGATACCCGTCCAGGGAGCCGCTGGCAGCGCGGCGGTGAAGCCGTGGTTGTTGACCGTTACGACGCCAGCACGCAGTGCTCGCGCCAGCTTGTGGCCGTGGTTCACCCGCTTGGTCCAGATGCTCGTCGTCAGGGCGTAGCGGGATGCATTGGTGCGATCGATCGCCTCTTGCTCGTCCTCCACCACGATGAGCGGCAAGATGGGGCCGAAGGTCTCCTCGGTCAGGAACCGGCCCTCAGCGTCAGCGGCATCGAGTCGAATGACCGTAGGGGCGTAGTCGAGGGCCTTGGCGTCCTCCGGTGAGCCGCCGGTGAGCAGCTCGGCACCACAGGATAGCGCTTCCTCCAAGTGCTGATCGACGACCTGGCGTCCAGCCAGCGTGGTCATGACGGCAGTGTCGGTCCCTGGCACGAGCGCTTTGGTGATGGCCACCACCCGCTCGCTGAGCTGGTCAGCGATGGATCGCTCGACGTAGACCCGTTCGATGGCGGCACAGTTTTGGCCAGCGTTGGTGAAGGCACCCCAGACGATGCCTTGGGCCGTGCGCTCCAGCCGGCAGTCGGCGAGCACGATGGCCGCGTCTTTGC
>JAUVCD010000028.1 GCA_030590865.1 Myxococcales bacterium
GCAAAGACCATGGTCAGCGCCAGCGGCTTGAACAGGCGCCCCTCCATCCCTTCGAGCGTGAGCAGGGGCACGAAGACCAACACGATAATCAGGATGGAGAAGATGATGGGCCTGGCGACCTCGCGGGTCGCCGCAACCACCCGATCCAACCGTGAAACCTCCGGACGCTCCTTCGCGTGACGGATGATGTTCTCGGTGACCACGATGGATCCGTCCACCACCATGCCCAGGGCAATCGCCATGCCTCCGAGACTCATCAAGTTGGCCGTGAGCTGCGCCACATCCATGAAGATGAACGCGATGAGTGCGGTCAAAGGCAGGCTGGTGGCCACCACCACGGCGGCTCGCAGATTGCCGATGACCAGAAAGAGCACCAGCAGGACGAACAAGCCACCTTGCGCCAGCGCCCCCGAAACGGTGCCGATGACCGCACGCACCAGCTCGGTGCGATCATAGAACACGTCGATCGACACGCCCTCGGGCAGCGAGTGCTCGATCGCCGGCAAGGCGGCCTTGACGCGCTCGACGACGTCCTTGGAGTTCTCTCCTTTGAGCATGATGACCATCCCTGCGGCCACCTCGCCCTTGCCATCTCGACTGACCGCCCCCATGCGGGTCATTGCGCCTTCCACGACGTCAGCCACATCAGTCACGTAGACCGGCGTGCCATCCTCAGCTTCGAGCACGACGTCGCGAATGTCCTGCACCGAACCGAACAGACCCACGCTGCGGATGTTCTCCTGCTCCCACTCCTTGACGATGAAGCTGCCACCGGCGTTGGCGTTGTTCTCGCTGAGCGCCTCCACGATGTCCGGCAAGGTGAGCCGGTACTTGAGCAATTTGTTCGGGTCGACCAGCACGTGGATCTGGCGAACCAGACCTCCAAAGCTATTGACCTCGTTGACACCAGGGACCATGCGCAGCCGTGGGGCGACCATCCAGTCCTGCATGGTGCGCAGCTCAGTCAGGCTGTGGCTGTCGCTTGAGAGAGAGTACTGAAACACCTCCCCGAGCCCAGTGCTGATGGGGCCCATCTCAGGTTCCACCCCTGCGGGCAGCTGCTCCTTAGCAAGCTGCAGCCGCTCGAAAACGAGCTGTCGCGCAAAGTAGGTATCGACGTCGTCCTCGAAGACGATGACCACCTGCGAGAGCGCCGTCTTGGACAGCGATCGCACGAGCTTCACGTCCGGCAGTCCGCCCATCACCCACTCGATGGGAAAGGTAAGCTGCTGTTCCACCTCCAGCGGTCCGAGCCCCTCGCCCTCGGTGAGGATCATCACCTGCTGGCTGGTCACGTCCGGGAAGGCATCGATGGGCACGCGCCGGAAGGCGAGCGCCCCTGCAATGATCAGGAAGAGCCCACCCACGGCGACCATCATCCGACGCCGCAATAGGAGATCCAGTAGTCCTGACATCGTCGGCCCTCGCTCGTCAGTCCAGGCGGGTCAGTCCGCGCAGCCAGCGCCCATCTTCGAGCGCAACACATCCGACTTCAGGAGAAACGCCCCGTCGGCGACGACCGTCTCGTCACCTGTTAGTCCCTTCGTGACCTCCGCCCAGCCTGCAAAGGTTCGGCCCACCGTGACCGGCCGCCGTACGTAATAATCCTCGTGGTGGTGTACGAAGACGAACGAGCGACCTTCGTCTTCCACCACGGCGTTGCTGGCAATACTCAGCGCCTGCTCCGCGCCAGCCAGAAAGATGTCGATGCTGGCAAACATCCCGGCGAGCAAGTCGCGGTCCTCGTTCGGCACGGCGATACGCACTTTCACCGTCCGTGACGACTCGCTCATCGACGGGCTGACGAAATCCACCGTGCCTGGGAACTGGCGACCCGGGTAGGCCTTGACCTGGATCTCTGCGGCCAGCGGCTGCTTCCGCTGCTCGCGGATGACCAGGGCAATATCCCGCTCGTAGAGATCGGCCCACACCCACAGCGAGGCGTTGTCACCCACCGTCACCAGCGCTTCACCGACCCTCGCGACCTCGCCGGCGACGGCATGCATTTGCAGCACCGTGCCGTCAGCTGGAGCGCGCAGGACGAGCCTACCGGCCGAGGAGGCCATACCGAGCCGGGTGAGCTTGCTGCCCGCAGCGCTAGCCCGGATCTTCGCCGAGTCGAGCTCCTGTTTGGCCTGGAAGAGCGCCTTTTCTGACGAGATCCCCTCCTTCCGAAGCGCCGCAGTCCGGTCATGGTTGCGCCGAGCTAGCTTCAGCTCAGCCTTGGCCTCGAGATAGGCGGCTTGAGCGTCACCTGCATCCACCGAGTCGACGTCGATCAGGGCTTGGCCCGCTTTGACCGTGTCACCCAAGGTAACGTGAACCTTGCGCAAGATGCCCTCAGCCTGGGTGCTCACATGGGCGACCCGCCGCTGGTCGAACTGCACCTCGCCAGTGAAGTGAAGCGGGATCTGGATGGCTCGCTGCTCGGCCTTGACCGTCTTGAGCAGGCCCCCTTCGAAGAGGTTGGCCGCGGCCTTGACCACGCCGACCTCGTAGCGGCATTCATCACATTGGTGAGTCTTTGTGTCGTGCTCACAACGGTCCGCAAAGAGCTCCGCGACCGGTCGGTCTAGATCCGAAGCCTCGTCGCCCGCGTGGCCATGTCCTTGGTGACCCTCGTGCTCCTCGGCCTCCTCTTGGTCGTGGGAGGCCCCCTCCGAGTGGGCCTCTGACCGAGCCTCGCCGGTCGTCTTGGAGCACCCCACCACCGCAAGGAGGATCACCATCGCTGCGATAACCGCTCCGATCCTCGGTGAACAAGCGCGCTCTGCCGCCACCTGCTGCGGGCCCGGCTCGCGTGCTGAGGGGTCTTTCATGGCGGTCATGGGGTGGTCCGTTTCTGGCCTGCACTGACTGACCACACCTCGGTGCCCAACAGAGCCTCCAGCGTGGCCACGGCTTGGTGGTAGTCAGCCAGCGCCGCGAGGGCGGCTTGTTGATTGGACAGCACTCGCTCGCGAATTTGTGAAACCCGGTGGATATCAATTTCCCCGAGCTCGTAAGCTCGTCGAATGAGCTTCAAGTTGTGATCGAAAACAGGAACGATGGCCGAGCCGTAGATCGTCACGCGCTCAGCGGCCGCGTCGACCGCACCGGCGGCTCTGACGATGCGTACCTGGAGCCAAGAGCCGGCGGCGTCTCGCTCGGCTTGAGCCACGGCGCGAGCAGCGCGGGCCCGGGCACGCCCCCCTTGATTGCGGTTCCAGATCGGAACAGGAACACTGAGCGTTCCGAGCCACACATGGGCGACGGCGCCCGCTTCGCCTTCCCGGCCATAAGCAAAGCCCAGGGCGGGTTCGGGCCAGGCTTCGCGATCCTCCATCCGCACCTGCGCCTCCGCTGCACTCACCGCTAGCGCGCGGCTGCGCAGCCCGGGCTGATGACGCCTGGCCTTGGCGTGCAGCTCGCCTAGCGGCGGAGCCTTGCGAACCGGTGGCAGGGCGCCGGCGAGCTTTGGGAGCCGCCTCGAGGGCCAACCGGCAACCTCGGCAAGCTGCAGGAGCGCCGAGTCGTATTGCTGTTTCGCAGCGATGCGCTCCTGACCTGCCTGGGCGGCCTCAGCGCGGGCGACAATCCCGGTGAACGCAGGAGTATCGCCAACACGGGCACGCTTCTCGGCAATGTCCCGTAGCTCCTCCGCAAAGTCGACGAGCCGGTCGGCCGCCTCGAGCTGCTCACGATCCATCAGCGCTTCGGAGAAGAGGGAGTGAACCTGCCGGTGCACCTCCCATCGTGCTTCCTCGAGCTGGGCTCGTGACAGCTTGTGACGCTCCTCGGCCACCTCGATACGCAAGCCCCGCTCGCCGGCGATCTCGAAACGCTGCTCGACCGAGGCCTCGAACAGGAACAACCCTTCACCACCGATGGTCCGTCCCCCAGCCGTGACGGCCACGTCGGGATTATCCTGCAAGAGGGGCGAGGCTGCGGTTACTTCTGCCTCGCCCAGGGCCGCCTTGCGCCTCGCGACTTGGATCAGCGGTGCATGGCGATCAGCATGGGCCAGGATCTGATCCAGACTCAGTCGTTTCGCGGTCGCCGGATCGGGCAGCGGCACGGCCGGTACGGGCAGCAGCGCTGCGGCCTCTATCCTGCTCCCGGGCCCCTGGACGTCCCGGTGATGCACAGCCTGTGAGGGCGTGCATCCAGCAGCGAGCAGGCCGAGGCACACAAGGGTCACCGCCATCGACCTACTACCGCCAATAGTAATAAAAGCCTCTCCTATCCGCCTGGTGCGTTCCATGTCGCTCATCGCTCCTCAGAGCTGACTCAGTCCCGCGACCGTGGCGTCCACGAAGGCGTGCAACCCGTCCAGCGGCCACGCGGCGACGGCATGGGGCAGCCACGCCGTGAGCACCAGGATCGCGACCGCCGAAAGCAGCACCGGCAAGATACGACTCTTGAGCGTAACGCGACGGCTGGCATAGCCGAGGAGCAGCAGGATCCTGAGCCGCAAGAAACGTCCATCCGCCCGCTGAGCCAGCGCAGGCCGCGGCTCGGACGCCACCGAGCCCCGCCTGGCGGCGACGAGCAAGGCTTGGGCGAGAGACAAGGGGCGTGCGCCTCGACTCACCGCACCGCGGTCGCAGCGCGCCTCACGGGCCCAGCGCCAACGCTGGAACTCACTGGCCAAGAGCCAAGCCGCAGGGTTCAGCGACAGAAAAACGGTGGCCACGAGATAGCGCAGCGGATCGAGCCCGCGAACGTGCTCGGCTTCGTGCAGCAGCGCGCCTTGCAGCGCCCGGTCATCGAGACTGTGGACGAAGCGGCAGCTCATCTCGATCACCGGCTTGACCAGGCCGGTGGTGCAGGCCTGATCGCCGTGTCGATCAACCAAATGCACTCGATGACTCAGCCGGGCAAGCATCGGGTGGCTGGCGCAAACCTCGGCGATGCGCTGGGACTGGTCGTGTTCGGCATGGTCGCAGGCCTTGCGCTCCAAGCCAGCGCCGACCGCAGCCCGCATGCGCAACAGCGCGACAGCGACGGCCACGGCCACGATCACGCCCAGCACCAAGGCATTCCAACACGCCTGCCCGGCCAGATGCCGAGCCCCAGACCCGCTTGCGAACCACGCAGCCTCAGACTGGTGAAGCCCGGCCGACATGACCCACAAGACAGGCAGCGCCACCGGACCCACGATGAGCAAATAGTTGAGCGTCGAGCCAAACTCGGTGATGTCTTTCGCCGCCCGTCGCCTCTGGATCAGCACCGCCTTGCTGACCATCGTGAGCAGCGGCACGCCCAGACCGAAGAGCACCACCAAGCCCGCCACTAGAAAAACGACCTCGCTCACGACTCGAGCTCCTGTCGCTTGGCGTGGATGAGCGCTTCCAGACTGGCGAGCTCCTCGTCGTCCGCTTCACTCACTCGATCGACCAATAGGGCTAGCGCCGTCTCTCGGCCCAAGTCGGGCAAGCTGTCGAACACCTCGTGGGCCATCACGCGACAGAACTCCTGGCGGTCCATCACCGGCCGATACTGATACCGCTTGCCCTCCCGGGTCCGGGTCAACAGCTCTTTGGCGAACAGCCGGTTCACCGTCGTCATCACGGTGGTGTAAGCGATGTCACGTTGTCGTTCGAGCTGCGCGTGCACCTGAGAAACGGCGAATCGATCCCACCCCTTGGACCAGACAATCTCCATGATGTCTGCCTCCAAGTCGAACAGCACCGCGCGGATGCCGGTCTTTCCGTGGCGAATACGAGCCGTCTTCATCGCAAGCTGGGCCCCCCCGGCGCAGGTTCTACTATTGGCGGTAGTATGAGGTCTGCCGAGCACATCGTCAAGGCGCTGAGTGTCACATTGTGTGAGCCGCGCGGCCCGATCTCTGGACCTTGTCGCAGGTACTGGCGTGCCGCTCAGCTGGCCACGCCCTCACTCTTTCGCCAAAGCTCGCAGGTCGTCGACCGCTGGCACTTTGACGTCGGCAGTAGCCCAAGCCTCGATGAAGGTCTTAGCGAGGCGACGGGCCAGGTCGTGGTCCCCACGGGCAGCGGCACGGTGGGCTTCCCGGGCGAAAAGGAGCCCCACGTTAGCGCCGGCGTCTTCGATACCCTGGCTGTCCAGCGTGGACGCCAGCGCGCTCTCACCGGCGGCATCGAAGACTTCGGGCCGGAGAAATTGGCGAAAGACGGGTTTGGCCACTAGGGGGCGCCAAGCTTCGACAGCGCCCTTGGCATTGCCAGCCTGGTAACGTCGCACCCCCTCGAGATAGGGGGCGACATCATCGAGCTTCCAGAGCTTGCCCTGCTCCATCAGCGCCTCGAGACGAGGAATGGCTCGCTTGGCCGTGGCGGCTGAGGCATGGCTGATGGCATAGGCGAACAGAAACGGCCCGGGGCTCTCGACAGGGGGGGGCTCGGCGAGCAAGAAGCGATGGATCAGGAGCTCGGCGACCGGCTGGGCGCGCCCCACCAGCTCACCGAAGTGGAGCGCCGCCATCACCGCAGCCAAGTCCGCGCGCTGGAGCTCAGGGTCGCCCAGCCGCTCGAGCTGCTCGATGAGCTTGACCAGTTGATCGAGGCCCGCACCAAGCTGTCCCGACGCCATGTCGACGCGCGCTTGAAGGTAGGCGCCAGCGAGACGCTCCCGTGGGTCACCCGCTAGGTAACGGGACGCGATGATGCGCGCCTCTTGCGCCCGCCCTTCGGCAAGCAGCGCCTCGGCAAAGCCGATACCCATGGTCATCGAACCGCCACGCAGGTAGTAGGCGGTCCGCATCAGCTCGATGTCTCCGTCGTCACCCCGCTCGACGCTGAACTGGTAGAGCCAAGTTTCGGCGACCGTCGGGCACCAAGCAGTGGCAGCGCGAGCGAGCTGGGTGCGCACACTATCGTCGAACGCGAGCTCGAAGGCGGCGATGCGTGCCGTACAGTGGTTGGGCTCGAGCTGATACGCCCGATCGAGGAGCGGTCGGGCGCTCCTAACCTCGCCCGCACGAAAGAGCAGCACCGCCTCGGCGAGGGCAAGGGGGGCCTCGATGAGCCGGTCCCGCACCCCCTCGCGCAGACGGCGAACCTGGTCGGCCTCGACCTTGGCCGTCTCCGGCTTCATGACGTGCAGCCGGAGAAGGCTGGACCAGAAAGCCCGACCCGCATCGGGGAGCTTGCCGAGCGCCCCGGGGAACCCTTCGGGCCAATTGGGAAGGCCATCGGTAAGGCGTTCGAGGTGGCCGCAATCCCGCGCGCGGACGCCCGCCAAGATCAGATCGCGCCGGGCGAGCGCTTGGCAGCTCTTGGCGCGATCGAAGTCGTTAACGATGGCGTCGCTGAGCGCCGCGGCATCGAGATAGCAGTCGACGTCCGAACAGCTAGTGAGCTCAGCAACACCCTCTGGGAGCGGCTGCTGGCTCGGAAGGCCAACGTGCTTGGCCAGGGAGCGAACGGCTTGGCGGATGGCGAGGCTGAGGATCCGGTGCTTGGCTTTGGCGGTAGGCGCGCTGTCTTGCCCCACTCGCTCGAGAACCACCGTCACCTCGAAGTCGCCATCGACGAGGACGAGGTGACCATCGAGCTGGACAGCAGATTTGCGCGCAGCGGCGAGGGATCGCTCCCGGGCGTCGGGCGCAGCAAAAGGGTGGGCTGGAAAGTCGTCCAGAGGCAGCAGCGGCAGCGCCAGCAGTTGGGCTGGGCCACGCTTCAGGCGTGGGCCACCAAGGAGCAGCGTCCAGTCGGCGCAAGCTTGGGTCGCCGCGGCGGCACCGAGACGTCCTGGCGGGCCTTTTTGACCTGCAACCGTCCAGATGGGACAGGCGGTTTCGGTGTCGGGCCCCAGCGCTGGCGGAGGCACGGCGGACTCGGGCTCCCGGTGGGGCAGCGAGGACCGCGCCCACCACCAGGCGCCCGCGGCGAGCAGGGGCAGCAGCAGGACCAGCGCCCACCAAGGGCGGCGCCCAGACGAGGTGGCGAGCACGGTCTCGTCCAGGTGGACAGATTCGGCGCGGCTGCTTCCGGTGGCGCCAGGGGGACGTATCGTGACCCTGTTCCCAGAGGGCAGAGTGACGTTGAGCGCCTCGAGCTGGCAGGCGACCTCACCGGCGTCTGCAGGACGGTCCGCAGGATCCTTGGCGAGGGTGCGCTGCACCAACTGAACCAGCACGTCAGGCGCGTCAGGAGCGCGCTCGGTCAGCGGCGGGGGATCGTCCTTGAGCGTCGCTGCGATCCGGACCGCAGTGGACCGGCCGCCGAAGGCCATCTCACCGGCGAGCATCTCGTAAAGGATGGTGCCGATGGCGAAGACATCCGCCGGTGGCCCCAAGGGTCGCCCCTCCGCTTGCTCAGGGGCCATGTAGCCCGGCGTCCCGAGCACCCGGCCCTCTGCGGTGATGGCCCGAACCGTCTCATCGTGTTCGCTGCACTCGTCCGCTTGATCAACGTCGAACCGCTTGGCGAGGCCGAAGTCGAGAATCTTCACGCCCCCGTCTTCGTCGAGCATCACGTTGGCAGGCTTCAGATCCCGATGGATCACCCCGGTCTCGTGAGCCTTGCCCGCCCCACGGGCAATCTCGAGGGCAATGCTCACCGTCTGGTCGAGGGGCAGCGGCCCGCGGGCCAGGCAGTCGGCCAGCGTCTCGCCGCGCACCAGCTCCATGGCGATGAAGACCCGACCCTGGTCCTCGCCCACCTCGTGGACCATGGCGATATTCCGGTGGCTCACGGCGGCCGCGGAGCGGGCCTCACGCATGAAGCGGAGGCGACGCTCCTCGTCCGCCATCACGGCCGTCGGAAGGACCTTGAGGGCGATGTCGCGCTCCAAGTCGTCATCCCGGACTTGGTAGACCACCCCCATGCCGCCGGCGCCGAGCTTACGCACGACGGTGTAGCGACCGATGGGATCACCTTCAGCGAGGATGCTCTCGGGATTGGACACGGGGCGGAGGGATTGTAGCAACTCGGGACGGCGGCACCGACAGCGGAACCATCAGTCGCCCCACCCTAGGCGCAAAGACACCAGCGGTCATCGTGGAGGCTCGGCTGTCACTACATTGCAAGCCAGCAGGAGGCTCTCGGTGACCGTGTTGTGACTCCCTCCACGACCGTCTATGCCATAGGTCAGGCAGCATCCCGTGGCAGCAACCCTTCAGGCTCGAGACATCACCCTATCGCTTGGGGGCACCGAGGTGCTCTCTGGGGTCTCGCTGGCCTTGGTCCCAGGTAAACGCATTGGGGTGGTGGGCGCCAATGGGGTGGGCAAGTCGACCTTGTTCCGCGTGCTCGCCGGGTTGATTGAGGCGGACGACGGGACCGTGACGCTCTCCCCTCCCCAGGCCACGGTGGGCTACCTGCCCCAGGAACCCGACCGCCGCCCAGACGAGACGGTGCTCGACTTTTTGACCCGCCGCACCGGCGTGGCAGATGCGTCCGAGGCCCTCGAGCACGCGACCGAAGCGCTGTCTGAAGAGCGTCCCGGTAGCGACGATACCTACGCTACAGCGCTCGAACGGTGGCTAGATCTGGGCGGCGGGGATCTGGATGGGCGCGCCGAGGCCATGCTCGAAGAGCTGGGCATTGGCGCCGAGCTCATCGATCGGCCGACCACTGCACTATCAGGGGGGCAAGCGGCACGGGTGTCCCTCGCGGCCGTCCTGCTCTCCCGTTTCGACATCCTGCTGCTCGACGAGCCCACCAACGACTTGGACTTCGATGGCCTGGCTCGCCTCGAGGCCTTCGCAACACGCACCGACTCGGCCCTCGCCATCGTCTCCCACGATCGAGCCTTTCTCGAGCGCATCATCACCGACGTGGTCGAGCTCGATGAGCACGAGCGCACCGCCACGACCTTTGGGGGCGGATGGCTCGCCTACCTGGAGACTCGTGCCGTAGCCCGTCGCCACGCCCAGGAGGACTACGCCACCTACACGGACAAGCGCGACACGCTCGAGTCTCGGGCGCAACGGCAGCGCTCATGGTCCGTGCAAGGAGTGAAGAAGGCCAAGCGCGACACCAGCGAGAACGACAAGACCATCAAGAGCTTCCGCATCGCGACGAGCGAGAAAGTCGCGGGCAAAGCGCGAGCCACCGAGCGGGCGCTGGAGCGACTCGAGACGGTCGACAAGCCGTGGCAGGGGTGGCAATTGCAATTGGAGATCGCCGAAACCGGACGGAGCGGTGAGGTCGTGGCGCGGTTGACAGGCGCCGTCCTGCGGCGCGGTAGCTTCGTGCTCGGCCCTGTGGATCTCCAGGTACGGCGAGCCGAGCGAGTGGCCATCGTGGGACCCAACGGGTCGGGCAAATCCACGCTCTTGGACCTGCTGCTCGGTCGCCTCGAACCTTCGGAAGGAACGAGTTGGATGGGACCGGGAGTGGTGTTTGGCGAGCTGGAGCAACGCCGTTGCCGGTTCTTCGGTGATGAATCTCTGCTCGACAAATTCGTCGACGAATCAGGCTTGCTGCCCGTCGAGGCCCGCACCGTGCTCGCCAAGTTCGGTCTCAAGTCCGAGCATGTGGCTCGATCGGCCGATTCGCTGTCTCCAGGAGAGCGAACTCGCGCGTCCCTGGCCCTGTTTCAAGCCCGCGGGGTGAACTGTCTGGTGCTCGACGAGCCCACCAATCACTTGGACTTGCCTGCCATCGAGCAGCTCGAGTCAGCACTGGAGAACTTTGCGGGCACCGTCCTGCTGGTGACCCATGATCGGGTGTTGTTGGACAGGTTTGGCGCAACCCGAACGCTGAACGTCGAGGACGGGAGCGTTTCGGATGGGTAGATGAGAGCGGCCCGGAGCCTCCGCTGGCCTCCTTGACGGCCTCCTTGACGGCCTCCTTGACGCGTTTGCAGGACAGAGCGGACTCTCGGCGCCAGGAACCAGCATGATCAAGCGAGCCGACATCACCGCCCGATTCAGCGATTCCAGGGACGATGGGCTGTGTGCAGAGTTCGACCAGGACGGGAACCTCACCCACCTAGGCCACTACCAAGACGGTAGTCCCAGCACTGGGTGCATGGCCGTGGACATCGATCCCCAGGCCAAGACCGCCAGAGCAGCTCGCAGCGTCGAGCTGAGCCGTCCGATTGATGATCCCGAAGGGAAATTGTGGCTGCGGGGACTGGTGTCGAAGATCGCTGACTTCAAGAGCGGCGAGCAACGATGTTCCTTTTGCCAAGAGCAGGTGGCGGCCGAGATGGACCTCATCGCCGGTCCCGGGGTCAACATCTGCGACAAATGTGTCGAGCTCTCGTTGGAGATCCTGATCGAGGCGGATCGATTTTCCCGCTCCCGGATGTTGCCTCTCCTCCTGAAGAAGCGCGGAACCAACCGGCAGGCTGCGAGCCTGGTCTCCGCCAAAGGCGGGGCGCATCCGAGGGCGCCTTCCACTACTGGCAGACAGGTCTGAGGTCGGTGGGTGCGCTAACGAGGGCGCAAGTCTCGGGGGGCTGGCACACCTCTATGGTCTCCCACACGCGGTCCTCTGTGCAGGCCTGCCCGACTTCCATGCCGTCGGAAGCACGGACACTGCACCGCATGTCCCCATAAGCACAACTCTCGTCCTCCTCGTCGCCGCACCCCGCACCAACGACCAGCAGGCCAACAACCGCCAACCCAAGAATCAGCATCTTCATGGGTGCGACCATCGCGCAGTGGTCACCGACTGGCTAGTCCCAGCTCTCGTCCCCAGCAGAACGTGAACCTTCAGTGAACCTGGCAAGTGCTCGCAGTTCAGGGAGCAACCTCACTGGAGGTACTGAGCGACGCCAAGGGCACGGGCGAGCTGTAGCCACTCGGCAACGCCGAGGAGAAACTGAGGCCCCTCAATCGGTGATGCATCGATGGACCAAGCGTCTTGACTGTAGGTGCCGACCGTCAGCGCGCCAGCGCCGGGCAGCTGCAAGCTGACGACGGGCATGAGATAGGAAGACTCGCCACTGGTGACGCGAGCACAAGCTGCAGACCACCGAAGCTGGGCGGTGGGAGTCGTGCTTACGAGACGTGTTCCATCGTACAAGGCCACTTGGCCACTCTTCACGACAATCCAAAGTGCTCCCAGCTGAAAGGAGTGCTCTGGCGGGCCACTATCGGCTCTCATGACCTGGGCAAGGTCAGCCGATTGAGGCTGGTACGCACGCACTTGCCCTTCGAAGTAGGTGGTGAACTCGCGAAAGTCCGCTTCGGTCTTCATGTGGACCTCGCTGTGGTCCGTATCGTTGACCTGATAGCGGTCGGGAACGTCAAACAGGAACCTGTGACCACCGACGGTGAGGTTGGTGTTGCCGTCTTGAAGAAGCAGAACGGTTCCAGCGAGCCCTCCCGGAGCAGGAGTACGCCAGCGAGCGTATCCAAACCTGAGGGTGGGGAGGTGGAGTTTCAGGCGCTTGTTACCGCGAGCCAGAATTAGCGTGCCTGCTTCGAACGTGACTTGCGGTTTGCGCCGGCGGGCGAGAGCTACCAGGCCAAGAGCCGCGGCCAGGGGAACGGCCAGGGTCGCCCAGTGCCCGGTGATCTTGGGCAGGTAGGCGCCTATGATCAGAGCAACGACCAGCAGCATCCCGACCATTGGGACGATGAACATCCCCTCGGTCGACTCGAGCAGCCACGCCGGGTGCCCCGGGCCTTGCGGCGCTCGTCCGTTGGTTTGCTCTTCACTAACGGCCACGTCGGATTGACCTTCCCCCGTTGTCGTAAACAGATTGCCTATTCGGTTTCTCCAGACTCGCTATCCGGCTCGCTGCTGCCGGACTGCAAACCGCAATGCGGCCGCTCCCCACCGGGCTCTAGCACAACAAGCACGTCAACAATGGGCTCCCCACCCGCGGGACTCAAGTGGCCAATGGCGCGCCATAGGGGCCGATCGATGCCTCGTCAGAGCGAAGCGACGATCTGCGCTGTTTCTAACAGCGTCGCCGTGCCACCGAGCCGGTTCAGTAACGGCACCAGCTGGGCGACACCAGGGAATAGGTACGGGCCGTCGTCTCCGATGAGCACCTCGCCGCGGCAGGTGTGCATCCCGAGCAACCTCGCCAGCACCCACTTTGCGTCCCTCTCTGACAACCACGGCGCGCAGCTGACGAAGATGTGCATGTTGGCCTGGCATGGACTCAACGAGTCCGCAGTCGCGAGTGCCTCGGCGAGCAACTCGTCCCGCCGCGCCGGCAGGTAGGGGGCAAGCGCCCCGCGACCCAGTACACTCTCTTCGGGAGCCATGGCCGCGACGATGGCGAGGAGTCGGTGGGTATCCAGCCCGCGGGCAAGCGATTGTGCGTGGGCCTCGATGAAATGCGACGCCGGCGAGTCATCCCGCGCCTCCAGGTGATCGGCGAGCGCGTCTGCCAGCTCCCGATCCTCCCTCAACGCAAGCGCCTGGGCCATAGCGTCCCAGTACCAGTAGCCAGGACCCTCCCTGAGCCGTTCGAGCAGTGCGAACGCCGGATCGACGCTCTTGCCCAGCTCGAGCTGCCGTAGGGCGACCGCCTCCACCACCCACGGCGAGGCCAGGTGTGGCAACAGCCCCGCCGCTACTTCAATGTCCACCGGATCGAGGTGTGGCGCCAGCGCGGCGAGCGCGTGTCCGACGCTTGCGGACGCTCCATGCCCATCGACCATTCTGCCAATCTCGTCGAGCACAGCGTGGATGGTGGGGGCGCGTTGTCCTGCCGGGAGACAGGGAGCCAAGCGCGCGCGCAACTCCAGTCGCGGCGACCCCCCCCAGTTGCGGGTCAACTCCCACAGAGCGCTGGCAGTGGTCGCTGGAACGGGCATGGCGACGTGGGGCCAGAAGCTCCTCATCTCACCGCGCGCGAGGTCACCCAGCTTCGCCGGCTGCCTGCGTCCCGCTTCAGCCGCCTCCGCCAGCAGCACCGCCTCATCACCCAATCCGGCCAGCGTCACCAAATGCACGACCGCGCCGGCTTCGTGCTGCTCGACCGCACGAAACGCCGCAACTGCCGCGGCCGCGACCTCCGCCTGGACCGGTGGCTCGGCTCGGTAGGCGATGGCCGCGAGCACCCGCCCGTCGTCAGCGCAGGGGGCGGCCCGGGCCAGCACCGCGGCACCCTCGGCACCGCCCATCCCAGCCGCGAGATGGAGCAGCGCCACCGCTTGCTTGTCACCGCCGCTGGGCCCGCCATACTGCTCGACTGGCGCTTCCCTCAGCGCACACTCCACCAGCCCGGCCACCGCGGCGGGCGAGCCATCCGCATCCGCATGCTCCAGGACGGCCACAGCCGTCTCGTAGTCTGACTCGTGAGGAGATCGCACGCGGGACAGATTCTCTCACTCGATCGCAGTGGTTATCAACGTGACACGACCACGACCCGCAACCTCAGGCGCCCCCAGAGGGGTCCGACCGAAATCCCGCTGCCGCCAGCCAGCGAGGCGCTCCTCGCGAGCGGCACCACGCCCCCCAGGGCGAAAGTGGCGTCCCCAGCGGGACACTCGCAGACCGGATCAGGTGCTGGGAGCTGGCCTTCTCGGTGGTGTGTTGACGCCGCAACGCTGACAAGCTCGGGCAAGAGGCCGCCGACACCAACAATCTGGATGCCCGAGCGGCATGGGTGAAGGCAGCAGTCGCCGGATGGCCAACCGGGATGCTCCGAGCTATCATTTGGGGGTGACGCAGCCACTCAAGGCCCAAGTCCAGAACGGCCGACTTGTTCTCGACGAACCCACCGATCTGCCCGACGGCGAGGTTGTCGAGTTGGTACCTGTCGATGAAGTGCTCGCCAACGGTGGAGACTACCTCGACGACGAGGAGCGCCAGAGGCTTCATCAATCCATCGAGCGGGGCCTCGAAGACGTGAAGGCTGGGCGCACCGTCGAGGCAAGCAAGGTCATCGAGAGGCTCCGAGCCCGAGCGGCAGAGTGAGGGTCGAGCTTTCGGATGAGGCCGACGCCCAGGTCGCAAAGATAGACGCCTGGTGGCGTCAGAATCGGCTCACGGCTCCCGATCGGTTCACCGATGAGCTTGAACGTGCTTTTGACGACCTCGGCACGATACCGTCGTTGGGGACGGTGTACCCGCAGGGTCAGCCGGGCGTGAGACGCCTGCTGCTTCACCGGACTCACTACTATTTGTACTTCGTCGAAGAAGCAGATCGCATCTACGTGGTGGCGATGTGGAGCTGCTTCCGTGGCCGAGGCCCGAAGCTGTAGTTGGGGGCCGTGTTGCTCGAAGCCGGCCACTCGGACCCTCAGAGCCGTGTCGGAGGTTCCAACTTGCCCTCCCTCACGAGCTGAGCCTCTCGTTAAGTCCTGGCGCCACGTTCCGGAGATCGCGAGTGCCGGGCCAACCGCCTGCAGCGACCAGTCATGGGGCGGCGTCTGCCGTGAGGTGCTCTCGAATCACGGCGGCGAGTCGACCTCGACGACCCTTCTCCTTCCACTCTCCCTTCACGTAGGCGCCTAGCCAACGGAGAGGATGGTCGCTGACGTCTCTGCTGGAGAGATATGCCTCCAGGAAGACCAAGTGGTCACGGTTCCAAGCCCAAAGCTCTACACCAGCACGGTCGATCCGGTAGAAGAGTGGAGGCAAGTCGGCGTAGGCAAGCTGGGGAAGTCTGAAAGGACAGCGCTGGCAGGTCACGTTCCAGTCTGCCAGGTTCCAGCCTGGAGAGAGATCACCCACCAGCACAACGTCGGGGTCCTCCGACGCTTTGCGGGCATCCGCTCTGGCCCCACAGGACGGGCACAGGACGTGAAGAAGGCTCGGCCTTGCCGAGTGCCCGTATCGCCTGTGGGTCAATCCACACATCGGAACAGCTCCAGAGGTGACCCTCGACCTCGACGATGTGCCGGTGCCGAACTGTCTGGTCATCACGTCCGCATAACGTCCTATGCATCAGCTGCCGCGGTGACAGAAGGCAACCATGCTCATGCCTTCACGCTACCACGCATCAGTCGGCGCAAACTGCGACCGAGGAGCTGCGCCTTGCTGGCCGGCCTCATAATCTCCCAGCCCACGGAGACAACCGAGGGGCGCCGCTACCGGAGCGAGGGCCAGGCGGCACTCAGCGGGATGTTCAGCATGAGTGGCGTCCCCAGCGGGATTTGAACCCGCGTTGCTGGCGTGAAAGGCCAGAGTCCTGGGCCGGGCTAGACGATGGGGACGGTACGGCGCTCGGCGCGCGGACCTGCTTCCTAGTCGGGTCCCGAGCGTTAGGCAAGTGCTTGAGGGGGGTCGGATGTCGACAAATGGGGGTTGCACACCAATATCCGCGGCTGTGCAGCCTTGCGTCTTCATGTTACTTTTCCCTTGCGGGGTTTCGTCTTGGGATCTCGCAGTGGATGATTTCGTGCTGACCGACCCAAGCCAGGCAGGCGAAAGGTTCGTGATTGACTCCCTCATCGGCGGCGGGGCTAGCGGTGAGATCTATAAAGTCCTCGACCGCGAGACCGGGGACACGGTCGCCCTCAAGCTGCTGCGCGACGGCTCGAGCAAGGCCGATCGGGCTCGTTTCATGCGGGAAAGCGCGATCATCGCGGATCTGCGGCATCCCAACATCGTCGACTACGTGGCCCATGGGACCTGGCCTGACGGCCGGCTGTTCATGGCCATGGAGTGGCTCGACGGCGAGGATCTGGCCAAGCGCCAGCGCCGGGCACCGCTGGGTACCCGGGACGCGGTCGAGGTCGTTCGGCGAGCGGCTCAGGCCCTGGCGGCCATCCACTCCCGCGGAATCGTGCATCGGGATCTCAAGCTGTCCAACATGTTCCTGGTCAAGGGGCGGGGCACAGCCATCAAGCTGATCGATTTCGGGGTGGTGAGAATATCGGCCTCAGACGATGACTTCGACACTGAGACTGGAACGATTCTTGGAACCCCCCACTACATGGCGCCCGAGCAGGCCCGGGGTGAGGACGTTGACCCTCGGGCCGACGTCTACTCCCTCGGCTCAGTGCTGTTTCGACTGCTGACGGGACGCAACGTCTTCGAGACCGAGCACGTCATCGCCCTGCTCGGGCGGCTGGTGCTCGAGGATCCGCCCCATCCGGCAGCCTTCCGCTTCGACATCCCCGAGACGCTCGACACGGTGGTCCACACCGCCATCTCTCGGGACCGGGACGAGCGGTACGAGAACGCCGGTGATTTCGCGCGGGCGCTGGCGCGGGTGGGCCAGCTCAACAACGATCCTCCTCAGGTGGAGCGCTCAGCCTCGGCAGTCTTGCCCCGCCGGAAGTACGGCACCTTCACCGGTACGGGCTCGACGGGGAATCAGCCGACCCGGCCTGGATTGCGCATCCGGCGCGTCGTCGCCTGTATGGTCTGCGACTTCGGCACCGCTGATGAGAACCAACAAGTCGTCGAGACGCTGGTCGACTTTGCCGGAGAGGATGTGCGAATCGAGCACCTCGCCAGCGGCAAGACCGTCGCCGTGCTGGGCGTGGAGCACTCGAGGGGTGACGAGGTGATGCGGGCTGCCCGCGCAGCGCTAGAAATCGTCAAAGACTATCCCCAGGTGCGCGTCGTCGTCTCGAATGGACACGCCGTCCAAGCACGGGCCAACCTGGCCGGAGAGGCGCTCGACCGAGCGGCCCGACAGCTCGAGAAGGCCGAGCCCGGTGTCGCGCGCCTCGACCTGCATGCCGCCGCGGCCCTGGAGATGCGGTTCGAGGTCGAGCGGGACACTGACGGAGCGCGACTGCTGCGGGAGGATCCGCGAGATCTGGCGCCGCGGAAGCTCCTCGGCCAACCGACGCCCACGGTGGGCCGAGAGAAGGAGATCGCCGAGCTCCAGAACATCTACGCCGAGGTGATCAAGGATTCCTTCCCTCGCGCCGGGCTGGTGCTTGGCTCGATCGGGATCGGCAAGAGCCGGATTCGTTCCGAGCTGACCCAGCGCTTCGAGCTGGCGCCAACGCCGCCCGAGGTGCTGATGTGCCGCGGCGACGCGATCGACGGCGGCGCCAGCGTGTCGGTATTCGGCAAGGCGCTGCGCTCCACCATGGGCGTACAGGACGGCGCCGAGACAGATGAACAGGTAGAGCGAGTGAAGCGCTTCGTGCGCTCACGCTTACCCCGCAGCCTTCACTTCCTCGGCGCTTTCATCGGCGAGCTGATTGGCGTGCCCTTCCCCGATCAGGCCGACGAGCCGCTGCGCGCAGCTCGAGCCAACGACCAGCTGATGCAGTCGCGCATTCGCATGGCCCTCGAAGCCTATATGCGGACCCAGGCCGGGCGCATCCCCCAGGTGGTGATTCTAGAAGATGCCCACCTGGCCGACGACACCACGATCGAGCTGCTCGCCTGGCTGCTCGCCTGCCCGGACATTCGTTTCTGCGTGTTCGCCTTCGCCCAAACGGACATCGAGCGGAGCCGGCCTACCTTGTGGGAAAAGGCAAAGCTCACTCGCATGACCGTCGGTCCGCTGCCCACCGCCATGGCCGAGCGCATCGTCGCCGCTGTACTACCCGAGTCGGATGAGAAAGCTCGAACCGAGCTGGTGCGCCGTGCCTCAGGCAACCCGCTGGTGCTCGAGGAGTTCGTGCGCTGCATGGCCGAGGGCCGGGACGACATGCCCCTGACGGTGCAAGCGCTGGTGCAACAGCGGCTGGACCGGTTGCCGCCGTCAGTCCACGAGGTCGTACGCGCCGCGGCGGTGTTTGGGCAGATGTTCTGGAACGGCGGCGTCGAGGAGTTACTCGAGCGCCCAGTCGACGAAGATCTCGAACACGCCGAGCGCGAAGAGATCGTGCTGCGCCAGCCAAGCTCGCGAGTCTCTGGCCAGACCGAGTGGCTGTTCCGCCAGGCCTTGGTGCGGGATGCAGCTCATGGGTCACTGCTGGACGAGGACCGCCAGGAGCTCCATCTAGCAGCCGGGCAGTGGCTCGAGCACGTGGGAAACGTCGATCTCGGTCTCATCGCCAGCCACATCGCGCGAGGCGGCAATCGGGAGCGCGCCGCCAGCCTCTATGCCCGGGCCACCCAACAGGCCCTAGCCAACTTCGGTCAGATGGAAACGGCGCTGGATCTCGCTCGGCGAGGACTCGAGTGCGGCGCCGAAGGCCCCGAGCGCGCCCAGCTGCTGCTCACCCAGTCACTCGTCCACTACCGGATGGGCCGGCTCGCCGACGGCATCGAGGCGGCCGAACAGGCGGCCAAGCTCTCCCACTCGACCAATGAGATGTGGGTCGAAGCGCAGCGAACGCTGTCGGCCTGTCTCATCGAGTCGGGCCGGGCCACTGAAGGGGATGCCCGACTCGCTTGGGCCTTGGGCGCAGGCTTCGCCTCGGCCCTGTCCCAAGAGTCTCGAGCCATCCTCTTGGCCACAAGAGTGCGTGGCCTCATCGATCTCAACCGACAGACCGAAGCGCTAACCGTGTCTGAGGCGGCCGTCGACGCCGCCCACGCCGCTGGAAAGCAGGGCGAGGTCGCCATGTTGAGGGCCCTGGACGCGCGCAATTATGCGCTGATGGCCGCCTGTCTGCCCGCGGCCGCCATCGACGCCGGCGATGCACTGATCGAGGCGGCCGACCGGGCCGGCGACGTCCACCTGGCAAGCCGCGGGCGCATTAACACGGCCTCGGCGCTCAACTACCTGGGTGCTTATGACATAGCCCAGGAGCGGCTCGATCGCGCGATGCCCGATGTGCGCAGCTTCAGGCTTCGCTTGCTCGAGGCCTTCTGCATCCACAATCTCGGCATGGCTCGCGCTCGAACGGGCGATCTCGAGCGCGGCATCGAGGCACAGCGGGAAGCTGCCCTCATCGCTGACGAGTGCGCGGCCCACCGACTCAGCACGACCGCCCGCATCTACGAGGCGATGATGCTCACCTGGCGCGGCGAGCCAGGGGACTACCGACGAGGACACGAGCTCGCGCAGCACGCCCTCGAAGCCTCCGAGACCTTGCTGGCCCAACAGCTCATCGCCCTGTTCGCTCTAGCCCGCGTGCAACTGGCGCGGGGGATGCTCACCGAGGCGCTCGAGGCGGCTCGGGAGGCTCACCGACGGCTCGATGATGGACCTGTGGAGGAATGGGATGAGCACATCCGCCTCTGTTTCGTCGAGGCGCTCCTGGCCACTGGACATGAGGAAGAGGCCGACAGCGCCCTGCGCTTGGCCTTCGAGGTGCTGCGACAGCGTAGCGAAGAGATGCGCCAGTCACCCTACCGGGCGACGTACATCGCTAACAACATCGAGGTCAGGCAGCTGCTCGCCTTGGCTGAGCAGCGCCTCGGCTTGACGCTCTGAGCCGTAGCGCCGCCCGGCGCCGTGGAGCCGCAATGATGCTGGGTCCTTGACGGTGTAGGGCGATGTAACTAACCGGAGATACATGAGCCGCACTATCACTCGAGCCACTGCCTCTCTGCGCGCCAGGCGCCTGCCAAGCGTTCTGTTGCACGCCTGTTTGATCGCCGTCGCCACCCTTTGCTTTGCGCCGGAGAGCGCCGCGGCGAAGAACAAGATTGCAGTGATCGATCTGCGTCGTGCCGTCGCCGACACCGAGGACGGCTTGCGGGTACAGGCTAAGCTGCAGCAGATGATCGACAGCCGGCAGTCGGACTACGAGGCCAAGGAGAAGGCCTATCTAGAAGCTAAGGCCGACTTCGAGAAGCTAGCCAAGACCAAGAAGACGAGCGAGAAGCTCCTTCGCAAGAAATACGCCGCCTTGGAGAAGATGGCTGCCGATCTTCAGGTGGCTCAGGTCAGCTACCGGCGCGAGATGCAGCGCCAGGAAAACGAGCTCACCTATCCGATCATCCTTCACATGCGACAGCTGATGCGGCGCCTGTCCGGCGAGAATGGCTACGACATGGTGCTGAGCAAGGAGGCGGTGCCCTACTATCGGGCCGATCTGGACATCACCGACCGCATCATTCAGATGTACAACGCGAGCCAGTCGACCGGTGCGACGGGCAAAAAGCCCGCCGGCAAGAAGGGACCCAAGTCGGCGACGAAGAAGGGGCCGCCGCCGTCCAAGGGCAAGCCCAAGATCAAGGTGCCGAAGCGCTGAGCGGACCAGCCGCCGCCTGAACAGCACCACTCCGGCGACGGCAGCTACGCAGGCTCAATCCTCAGCGCCGTCGTCCGACTCGCCGCCGTCCGACTGGTCGTTGTCCGACTCGCCGCCGTCCGACTGGTCGTTGTCCGACTCACCGACGGCCAAGCCCTCAGCCTGAGCAGCCAAGATGGCCTCGGCGTCGGTAATGGCCGGCAGCCTACCGGTATCCTCTACCTCAATCAGAGCACGCGCTGCTGCCTGGTCGTCGCTCTTGGCGATGGTAGCGACGACGTCAGGGGTGGCCGCCGCAACGTTCACGATGACACCAGCGGCCAGGCCCGCGCTCAGCCCGTCCTCGCCGTCGATCGTGTCGTCCTGCTCCCCCGCGGAGAACGAGTCGCCATCGATGGTGTCCTCGTCGACGATGGAAGGCCACTTGGCAGCGGGGATTCGCACCTCACCTGCCAGCAGGGCCGCTGCGGTGCGTGGACTCGGTGGCGCCGGCACCGACGAGGTGAGCGCCAGGGGCAGCGCCAACTCCTCGATCCGCACCAAGACCGCCGTGACGTTGTCACCTCCGCCGTTGCCATTGGCTTCGGCGATGAGCGCCGCGCAGGCATTGGTGAGCACATCGATGTCCCTGACAATCTCACCGATCCGCTCGTCGCTGACAAAGCCGGATAGGCCATCAGAGCACAGCAGGTAGATGTCGCCAGGTTCTACCCGCTCGATGGCGATTTCCACGTCGACCGTCGTCTCTACCCCCAGCGCTCGTGTGATGACGTTGCTCGGCAAATAGGACAGCTCGCTCTCGGTGATGTCCGGTCGGGTCCGGAGCGCCTCTTCCACCAACGAATGATCCCGGGGCACCTGCTCGAACACCTTGTTGCGGAGGCGGTAGCAACGGCTGTCGCCGGCGTGAGCCACGTAGAGCTTCTCTTCTTCGGCATGAAAAGCCGCCGCCACCACCGTCGTGCCCATCCCGCGATGAGCCGTCGAGTTCATCGCCCGATAGTGGATTCGCTCATTGGCAGACAGGAGCGCCGCATGGAGAATATCTGAGATCGCACCGTCGCCGGCCCCGCCACGGCGGTCGCGGAAGTAGCCCGCGATGGTCGAGGTGGCCATCTGGCTGGCGACCTCACCACACTGGTGCCCTCCCATGCCATCGGCCACCACGAAGACCTCGAATTCGGGCAACAGCACGAAGCGATCCTCGTTGTGATCCCGCTCCTTACCTACGTCAGTGACGCCTGCCGCAATCGCACGCATTCGCGGCATCTTACACCGATGCCAAACGATAGCTCCAGCCCGTTGCGCACCCTGCGACCATGACCGCCGCTGACCGGTCGAGGCTGGCAGCCTGGCCCGGGCCGGTTATGCTGCTGTCATGGCCGATCTCGTCATCGACAATCCTTACACGTTGGAAGAAGCTGCGCGCCGTCCGCTCGCTGAAGAGGCGGAGGTCGACGAGTTGCTCGAGGCTGCCGCCAAGGCAGCAAAGGCCTTTGGGACCACCGAAGTGGGCGACCGAGTAGCGCTTTGCCAGGGGGCGGTCGAAGCCATGAAAACGGCTGGCGAGCGCATCGCCCAAGACATCACGGCCATGATGGGCAAGCCGCTTCAGCAGGGGCGCAACGAAGTAGCCGCCATGACGCAGCGGGCCGAGCACATGATGGCCATCGCTGCCGAGAGCCTCGCTGACACCGAGGTACCCGGGCGGGCGGGCTTCGAGCGGCGCATCGAGCGCGCCCCCCTCGGCGTCGTTTTCAACATGCCGGCGTGGAACTACCCGCTGCTGACCTGCGTCAACGCCGTGGTGCCTGCCATCTTGGCCGGCAACGCCGTGGTGTTGAAGCACTCGACGCGCACGGCGCTGTGCGGCGAGCACTTCGCTCGAGCGTTCCAGCAGGCGGACGCCCCGCCAGGCTTGTTTCAGGCCTTGCACTGCGATCACGACACGGCAGCACGGGTCGCCAGCGACCCGCGCACCGCCTATGTGGCCTTCACCGGCTCGGTGGGCGGCGGACGAGCCGTCTACCGCGCCGTAGCCGCGGGCCAATTCAGCGACGTTGGGTTGGAGCTAGGCGGCAAGGACGCCGCCTATGTGGCTCCAGATGCCGACGTGGCGCAAGCCGCCGCCGGCCTCGTCGATGGGGCTTGCTACAACGCCGGCCAAAGCTGCTGCGGAGTGGAGCGCGTCTACGTGCATCGTTCGGTCCACGACGACTTCGTAGCCGCGGCGCTCGCCGCCATGAGGGCCCTCGAGCTCGGCGACCCGACCACCGAGGTAGACATGGGGCCGATGGCTCAGCCAGGCGCACCGGCCTTTCTCGAGCGGCAGGTGACTGAGGCCAAGACCGGGGGCGCCCAGGTGCTCTGTGGCGGCAAGCCTGTCGATCGGGACGGCACTGGAAGGTTCTTCGAGCCCACCTTGATGACCCGAGTGAGCCATGCCCTCGATGTGATGCGCAGCGAGTCGTTCGGTCCCATCATGCCCGTGATGCCCGTGGACGACGACGACGAGGCCCTGGCGCTCATGAACGACAGCGAGCTGGGACTCACCGCGTCGGTCTGGACCACCGATCGAGACCGCGCCGCAACCCTGGCTAGAGCCCTCGCCGTCGGCACGGTCTACATGAACCAGTGTGACATCCTCGACCCCGCCCTGCCCTGGACGGGGGTCAAGGACAGCGGCAAGGGTAGCACCCTATCGCCCCTGGGCTTCCTCCACCTCACCCGGCCCAAGTCCATCTTCTTCAAGCTCTAGAGGCCACCGTCCAAGGATCAGACCGTGGCAGCTGCAAGCCGGCGAGCAACGCCGCTAGCGACGCTCGAACTGGTAGCGAGCCGGCTGGGCGCCTGCCACCTCGATGGCCGTCCAGCGATCATCGATTCGCACGACCCCATGGGTGGCGGCGGCGACTCCTGGCGCATCCTCCTGGATGTTCTCCACCAGGCTCTGCAAGGTGACGTAGGGGATGCCATCAATCACCGCCAGGTGATTCCAATGAGCGTGTCCGTTGAGCACCAGAAAGGTACGACCATCGGCCCGCAGGATGTCACGCAGGCGGCCTCGCTCCTCGACGAGACACACGTGGCTCCTGCCCTCGAACCAGCGGTTGCCCCGTAAATCCTGGTCCGCCGCGGGGTGATGCATGAGCACCACAGCGGGCAGCTCGTTGCGACTGAGATCGGCCTCCAGCCAGGCCAACTGATCATCACCGAGACGCACGTCCCGCCCGGTGCGCTCATGGGTGTAGAGCACCACGAAGTGGATGCCACCGCGGTCGAGAGCACGGTGCAGTGGACCGTCCCTGGACAGGGACCAACTGCGGCGCAACGTCGCCCCGTCCAGATTGATCAGATCGTGGTTGCCCGCGACATTGAGCAACTCGCCGCCTGCCCCGCCCAGTAGCGCAAGCCCCTCCTGATAGCGGGCCAAGTCCTCTTCCGGCCCTTCATCCTGCACGACGTCACCCAGGTTGACGATGAGCTCCGGCTGAATCTGCAGGCGCATCCGCTCAGCAAACCCTGCGGTGAGCGCGCCGGCCTGGTCCGACAGCTTGCGCAGCTTACCCTCGTGCAGCGCACGCGGCCCGATGTGCAGGTCGGCGATCACACCCAGTGTCAACATCTGTCGCGGTGCCTCCGGGCCGAACAGGCTAGCCCAGGAGCCCCACCAGCTCCACCAAACCGCGCTCCGGTCACCTCGAGGGCACTTTCGGCTTCCGAAAAGTCCGTTTCACCTCTAGATTCCGCCCGTACCCATGGCTCTACGACGCTCCACTACTGCAATGGCCCTCCTGGCGACCCTGCTGGTCGCCGGCTGCGACGACGACGAAACGATGCCGCTCGACCTCGGTGAGACCGGAAAGCCAACCATCGAGCTCGACTACTCGAAGAGCTGCGACGGCCCCATGCCTGAGGTGGACAATGAGAGCGAGTGCGGCAACGAGCCCGGTTGGTACTGGGACACCGACCCGAAGAAGCCGGAAGAGCAGAAGAAGGTCTTCTGTCCGGTCTGCTGCCTGTCCATCGGCAACGAGGCGGACGTGCAGATTCCCCTTGTGGTTGCCGTGACGCACCTCGAGCTCCGCCCCCCGGGAACCTGTGGCACCCACAAGCAGTGTGGCCACCTACAGCTCTACGTCGACGGCGTGCTCAACAACGAGAGCTCGGTGTCCACGATCGCACTGCTCATGCACAAGCTGGCCAACCAGTACCACGACGGCACCGAGCACGCTGGTACCGGGGAGCCCGACCTGCTCACCGTGCGGGTCGACGTGGTCGACTCCGCGGGTGATCCCACGAAACGCTACAACGGCGAGCCGCTCACCGAGCCGCTCACGGCCACGCCGCAGCTCCGTACCGTACCGAGCTGCGACGGCGCGGCAGGAGGAGGAGGCGCCGGCGGGAGCGGCGGCGGCGGCGCCGGCGGAAGCGGTGGCGCTGGCGGGAGCGCCGGCGCCGGCGGGAGCGGCGGCGCTGGCGGAAGCGGCGGCGACGGCGGAAGCGGCGGCTAGTGTCCTGATTCGCCAGAACGCAGAAAGAGTCGCGGCCACCTTGGCGAGGTCCCCAGCGTGCAGCCTTTGGCCTGGCATCCCTGCGCTTGCCCTTTGGGGCCCCCCAGCGCGCCGCGCTTGGAGAGGCCCTCCAGCGCGCCGCCATGATTTTGGGGTGGGGGCCCCGGCGCGCCTCGCGCTGGGGGAGGGGTTTTCCAAAAACCCCTCAGAGATGCAGTGTGTGCTGGCCACAAGTCGTGCGAGGTGCGAACCCGCTGTGCCCCACTGCGACCGCCGCCGTTCAGGCATTGGGCGGTCGCAGCGGGGCACAGCGGGTTCGGGCACAAACTTCTGGGCCAGCACACTACCGTGGGCCGCACTCGTAGACGTCGTCGATGGTGTCTGCCTTCGACAAACAGTCGAGCTCGGCCGGGCTCACCGGACGGTCCACCAGCTTGCCGCATTCGGCCATCCAGGTCTCGGCGATGCGGTCGCCTTCGTCACTGATGAACTTCCGGAACTCGTCCCGTTCAGAGAGCCGTGAGGCAGCGATGGCGTCACGATGCCATGCCTTTTGCAGGCGAGTCTTCACCTGCAAACAGTCCGCCTCGGTCAGCTGGCGCTCATCACAGCCAACCGAGGTGGACAGGGCGAGCGCAATCACTGCGCCGGGCCATCGGATGACGGGGTTCCGCTCCACGGCTCCGCCTGGTTATTGGCCATCGAGGTGTCGACAAAGCTCTTGAGCTGCTTGGAACGGCTCGGATGGCGTAGCTTGCGCAGCGCCTTGGCCTCAATCTGGCGGATGCGCTCACGGGTAACCTCGAAATCCTGGCCCACCTCTTCGAGGGTGTGATCGCTCTTCTCGCCAATACCAAAGCGCATGCGCAACACCTTCTCTTCACGAGGCGTCAGCGTCTTGAGCACCTTGCGCGTTTGGTCGGCCAGATTCATGTTGATGACCGCCTCAGAGGGGGACAACACGCTCTTGTCCTCGATGAAGTCGCCGAGATGAGAATCCTCTTCCTCACCAATCGGGGTCTCGAGACTGATGGGCTCCTTGGCGATCTTCAGGACCTTGCGCACCTTGTCGAGCGGCAGCTCCATCTTCTCGGCAATCTCTTCTGGCGTCGGCTCGCGGCCATATTCCTGCACCAGATAGCGGGACGTCCGGATGAGCTTGTTGATCGTCTCGATCATGTGGACCGGGATCCGAATCGTGCGCGCCTGATCGGCGATGGCACGGGTGATGGCTTGCCGAATCCACCAAGTGGCATAGGTCGAGAACTTGTAGCCCCGTTTGTACTCGAACTTGTCGACCGCCTTCATCAGGCCGATGTTCCCCTCCTGGATCAGGTCGAGGAACTGAAGGCCGCGGTTGGTGTACTTCTTGGCGATCGACACCACCAGGCGCAGGTTGGCCTCCACCAGCTCGGCCTTGGCCTTCTCGGCCATCCGCTCTCCACCAAGGATGTCCTCGTAGCTCGCCCGCAGCGTGACGATGCTGCAGCTCAGATCGTCTTCGACAGCCTTGAGCCGCTTGATGGCCTCGCGGGCCTGACCCTCGACAATCGGTAGATCCGGACGGGTCACGCCGATCTTCTTGGCGAATCGAGCCTCGGAATGGCGATTGCCCCGTACCTTGGTGAGCAGCCGACGGAGCCCCGCCGCATCCTGGCCCGAGCCTTTCAGATACTCTCGAATCGGCGCTTCGGCGCGCTCGACTCGCGAGATCTCGCGCTTCAACACCTGCACGATCTTGTCGATCGTCTTCTTGTTGAGGCGCATTTCCTCGAGGGTGTGCACCATCTCTTGGGTGATCTGATCGAAAGACTCAGCCAAAGCGCGCTTGCGCCCTTCACCCTTGATGGTTCTGAGCTCCTCGCCGGCTTGGGCCTTCTTGCGCTCCAGACGCTTGACTCGATCCACCAACCGGATGATGCGCCGGTCCGCCTCTTCCTCGTCGAACTCCTGGTCGTCCGTCTCGACGTCGCGGATCAGATCCTTGACCCGAATCTTGTGCCTCCGGAGCCGCTCTCCGAACTCGATGATCTCCCGCACCGCGATGGGCGAATCCAAGATCGCAGCGTTGACCTTCAGCTCCCCGACCTCGATGCGCTTGGCAATCTCGACTTCGCCCTCCCGGGTGAGCAGCGAAACGCTGCCCATCTTGCGCAGATACATGCGCACCGGGTCATTGCTCTTCGAGTAGTAGTCGACATCCTCGGCAGGCTTGCGAGCGCTGGTCGGCAGCTTCTTGGGCTGGTCCTCACGGGCGAGCCGGGTCGGCGTGATCTTCACCTGAGTGGCACCATCGACGATTCGGATGTCCTCGGCGGTGAGGGAGCTGACCACATCGTCGATCTGATCAGGCCCCATGTCCGCAGGGATCGCGTCGTTGACCTCATCGAAGGTCAGAAAGCCCTTGGACTTGCCGACCTCGAACAGGGATTGGAGCTTGGTGTCCTTCTGACTGCTCGGCGCAGTGGGCACCTTCGACTCGACTTCTCCCAAGCCGCTGCCCGCCAGGCGCTCACGGAC
>JAUVCD010000506.1 GCA_030590865.1 Myxococcales bacterium
GGCAGGACGATCTTGGCCTTGCCGGTCAGCAGTTTGATGCCCTCGTTGAGGTTCATCTTCTTGCCGGGCACGATGGCCGAGGCGACTAGGAAGATGTTCTCGTCAGTGACCGCCAAGCCCCGCTCTTCGAGGCCCTTCTTCGCCAGCGGTAGGCTGTCGACCGCGGCCTCCAAGGGATCGCCATCGAAGGGCTCGAGCTCCAGCTGTTTGGCTGCGATTCTCACCACCGCCGGATCGGGCGGCAACGGGGTGCGCCCGAAATAGCCGAGCACGCTCTTGCCGTAGCCTGGGTTGATCTTCTTCCAGCGGCCGTTCAAGACGTTGCTGAAGGCCTGAAGCCAGTACTGCTGGCTGCCCGGGGTGACGCTGGTCCAGGCGCCGCCGGCCTTCACCACCACCGGGAATTCGGCCAAGACTTCGCTGTATCGGTCCAGGATGCCGGCCTCTTTCATCATGTGCACATTGGGACCAATGGCGCCGCCAGGCATGGGGAAACCGACCACCCGAGCATCTGCGGTGGTGGTGACCGGGTTGAACTCGTAGTCCTTCAGCCCTTCGTCGAGCAGGTCTTCAATCTCCGCTGCCTTGGCGTGGTTGATGTCCAGCGAGTAGCCGGTGCCCTTGAGGGCGTGCCACATGGATCGAATGTCGGGCTGCACCGTTCCCGAGGCCATCGGTCGGACCGAGAGATCGATGCCGTCCACGCCACCCTCGATGCCTGCCATGTAACAGGCCACCGCCATCGAGGCCGTGTCGTGGGTGTGCATCCACAGCAGGGCATCCGGTCCAAGCAGCTTGCGGAGCCCCTTGGCCGTCTCGTAGCAGGTCCTGGGGTCGGTCGTGCCCGAGGCGTCTTTCATGCAGATCGAGTCGAAGTGAACGCCGTGCTTGAGGAACCGTCGGATCACGTCGACGTAGAAGTCAGCGGTGTGCACCTTGTCTGACTTGAACGGCAGCCCCATCAGCGCCACGCAAACCTGGTGGTGCATGCCTGAATCGACAATCGACTTGCCGGTCTTGGCGAGGTTGTCGGCGTCGTTCTGGAAGTCGAAGTTCCGATCCCAGGTGGTCCCGTGCTTGGCCATCAGCTTGGCCTGAAGCTGTAGTGCCGGGAGGCGCTGGGTCTGTAGGGTGACCCCAGAGACCGAACGGGTGAGGATCTGCAGGTCCGTGTCCTTGCCGACGGCGTCCCGCATCTTGTCCATACAGACGAAGGGGTCTTCGCCTACATAGAAGAACGGTGCCTGGTAGCGTGCGCCGCCACCGAACTCGAGGTGCTTCATGCCCGCCGCGGCGGCGGCCTCCATGGCAGGGAGGATGTCGGCGACTCGCGCTTTCCCGCCGAAGGAGCTTTGCAGCCCATCTCGAAAAGCGGTGAGCATCACCCGTATCTTCTTTGGCTTGGACGTGAAGATCATGATTCCTCCTCGATACGGATCACCGTGGCGCCGGGGATGATGGACGCGACGGCATTGGAGATGGCCGCGACGACCGGCGGATCGATCTGTTGTTGGCGGTCTCTTGGCTCGTGGGCCGTCGCTGCGGGCTGCTGTGCCAGTGCCGGCTGGCGCAGTGCCGGCTGGCGCAGTGCGGGCTGGCGCAAAGCGGCCGCCGGGCGCTCTGGCTCGCCGAGCGCGACTTGCTCTTCAGGGAAGATGAGCGTGATCAGTTGCATGATCGCCGCCAGGGCGATCAGCAGCACGAACACCGCCCCGAAAGCGATGCCGCAGGCATTCAGGATGTCTGCGGAGGCGACCATGCTGGGGGGCTGCAAGGCACTCTCCTAGGGCTCTGACGAGTGAACGAGAGGTCGAAGTCCCGACGTCGTGCCGCCCGACCCGTGCACCAAGCTGATGAGCCCCGCACCCGCCCCGGACAACCTGTAACGCAGTGGACGATTGCGCCCCGCTGGGCGGAAGTCAAGACGACGATATGGCAGTCGACGCCGAGTCGTCGTTCATCGGCCAGAGCTTCTTGCGTCAGGCCATTCGGCACGTCCGCGGTTGAGGATCCTACCCCGCCTCCGAGCCATGCTCGCTTCCACCCCACTGTGAATCGACAGCCGATGGCGCCGATCGCGGATGCCTTCCAGGGCGTCCGCCTCTAGGCTCGCCGGCGATGACGAACCCAGGCTCCTGGCTGTTTTTGGCAGCATCTGCCAGCCCCAAAGGTCCGCCGCCCCTGATCGACAACGACGCGGTGGTTCTGGGGCTTCTCATGTTGATCCTGGCGGTGATCTTCAAGACCAGCCAGAGCGAGCACCCCAAGCTCAAGGCGTTCTACAAATACGTTCCGGCGCTGCTGCTTTGTTACTTCGTGCCGGGGGTCCTCGGCACCACCAACATCATCAGCGGTGAGCACAGCAAGCTGTACTTTGCCGCCTCGCGTTACCTATTGCCGACCAGCCTGGTCCTGCTGACCTTGAGCCTCGATTTGGGTGCAATCCGCAAGCTGGGCAGCAAGATGATCATCATGTTCCTCACCGGGACGGTTGGCGTCATGTTCGGCGGACCCCTGTCGCTGATGCTGTTCGCCTATTTTGCACCTGACGTCGTCGGTGGCGTCGGCCCGGACGCCGTCTGGCGCGGCATGTCGACGGTGGCAGGGAGCTGGATCGGTGGCGGTGCGAACCAGACCGCGATGAAGGAGGTCTTCGGTGTCGGCGACGACGTGTTCTCGAGCTGGATTGCCGTCGACGTGCTCGTGGCCAACATCTGGATGGCCTTCCTGCTCTATGGTGCAGGTATCGCCAAGCGGATCGACGAACGGACTGGCGCGGACACTAGTGCCATCGAAGCGCTGAAGCGTAAGGTGGAGGCCTATCGTGAGGCCCACGCGCGGGTGCCCACGACGACCGATCTGTTCCTGATTTTGGGCGTGGGCTTTGGCGTTACGGCGGTGGGTCACTTGGGTGCTGACACTATTGCGCCTGCCATTTCCGAACACCTGCCCTCGCTCGCCAAATTCAGCCTCACCAGCAAGTTCTTCTGGCTCATCATCATCGCGACCACCCTTGGTGTGATGGCCTCCTTCACCAAAGCGCGGGAGCTCGAGGGGGCCGGCGCATCGCGCATCGGATCGGTCATGCTCTACTTGTTGGTCACCACCATCGGAATGAACATGAACCTGCTGGCGGTTCGCGACCGTCCCTGGATTTTCCTCGTAGGCCTGGTGTGGATCGTCATCCACGCGACGCTGATGCTCGGCGTGGGTCGACTCATCAAAGCGCCGTTCTTCTTCATTGCTGTCGGCAGCCAAGCCAATATTGGCGGCGCCGCCTCGGCACCGGTGGTGGCCTCGGCCTTCCATCCGGTGCTCGCTCCGGTCGGTGTCATGATGGCGGTGCTGGGCTACGCCCTCGGTACCTATGCGGCCTGGCTGTGCGGCTTGATGATGCAGGCCGTGGCGCCCTAAGCGTCTCAGCGATGTCAGCGGCTTGCCTTAATCCCTCGTCCGGTAGCACCATTGCTGGGGCGAGTTGCCCACGGTAGCCTGCGGTTCATGGCCCACGTGACGGCGATCATTCGAACGTCCTCGGTCTTGCTGTGGATGACCTGCGCGCTCCTCGGATGCCAGGACGAGTGCGACGACTACGCCGAAGCCGTCTGCGCGAAAGCCTGCGACTGTGGCGATGGGGCTATCGAGTGCCGCGCGACTCACGGCGGAGAAGTGTCCAGTTACGGCGCCAGCCCGGTCGACAAGTGCGAGAGCGACTTCGACTACTCGTGTGAGCACCATGCCAGCATCGATGTCGACGCCTGTCTCACCGCGCTCGAGGGGGCGGAATGTGTCGATGGCATTTCCGGCGGCGTGCTGCTGCCCGTGTCGTGTCAGGACCCCGACGGTTTCTATCCTTGATAGCGATGAGACATGCGCGGGTGCCCCGGTGGTTGGTCCCGCTGGCCATCCTCGGGTTGCCGGGCTGCCCGTCGTTGTGCCGGAAGGCGAAGTGCCCTGCGACCAATGTCCGCATCCAAACGGCACGGTCCGCTACAGTCCAGTGGACCCTGGGCGAGGCCTCGGGGACGGGCAGCCTCGACGGCAAGGCGAAGGACGACCAGCTCGCCAGCTCGGTTCCCCGGCTCACGACGGCTCCGGGCCACTCGCGTCCGGTGCCCCAGCACATCCGCGCGTCCATCGTCCTCCCCCTCTCGATGAGCTGCACCCCAGGCGTTGGGCTAGCCCGCAGTGCTGGGGTCGTGCCAGAGCGCGTCGCGGTGAGCCTTTTTCTCGGCGACCCGGGTGACTGGAAGGTGGGGTCCTATGATCTCCATCCTGAATGGGCGGGGCTCCAGGTCAAACTCATGCCCCAAGGCACGCCATGCAACCCGGGACGCGCTGACTGTGCGCCCCTTTGCTCGTCGACGACGGAAGGGTCGCAGATCGTTCTGCGCGTCGCGGTTCAGGAGGCCATCGGAACCACCAGGCGACCGCCCCCAGGTCTCTTCGACGGTGACTTCTTGCGCAGGTTCTCAGTCCACCTCGAGGTCCCCCTCGACGCCGCCGTGCAGTCTGGCGCCGAGTGCGTCCCCTGGTCCTTCGCCTTGGACGCGGACTTCACGGTGGTCGATGAGGATTACACCTATGATCCCGACAACCTCTGCCCCTGTCATGGCCCGCGGCCCCCGACGCGGCCGCCAGGTCCCGCCGAGCCACCGGCGCCGCGCTACCGTTCCGGTGGCTAGCATTTACCGGGATGGGTGTGATCGGCGTCAACAGGCTTCACTGGCGACGGCGACCGGAACGCGCTTGCCGTGGCGGTTGAAGCCTCGGGCGTAGGTGACGCTCAGGAGGGCGGAGCACAGGGCCATCAAGCCCATCAGGACGCTGCCGATCAGCGGGATCCAGGCGAACATCTTGTAGGCCATGATGGCGAAGACACTGGCGACCCCGGCGACGAGCCAAGGTGCCGCGTAGAGCAGTCCCAACCCAGGTAGCAGCAGCCCGAGCAGGAAGGCGACGAGGATGTTCTTCTTCTTGTCTGATGTGGTCATGTCACAAAAGACAATAACCCCCGCCAGCCCGCCCACCAGTGAGCCAGCTCACACTTCGGACCGTTGTTGGAGCGCCCCGCCTCGACCCTAGTCTTCCACCCAGAACCGCCGCAGGCAGCACGGGTCACCGTCAGGCAGGGCCTGAGTCGTCTCCACTCGGAGCTTGGTCCCCAGGGCCTTGTTGACGTCCTCGACGGCGGTTTGGAACCAGAGGTCGCAGCCCGGGCGGTCTTCGGCCAGCAGATCGAGGCGCTTGTGCCAGTGGTACCAGGGGCAATCGGCGTGACGCACGAAGGCTTCGTCCTTGCCCTCGGTGATCTCCACCGTTGCGGCTTCGCCCATGCACTGACTGCTCCACACGATGCTGCTGGCCATTTGGGGCGCCAGCGGCTTCTCCTTGTTCAGCCGCTTGATGTAGGCCTTCGCCGTGTCGTGGCCGGTGACCTCCCACATCTTGTCGGTTACGGCGGCTACGTCGGCGTCTGGGCACATCTGCTTGACCGCCTCGTGCCAGGCAAAGTGCTGGGCCCGGGTGATCTCACAGAGGATGGCAAATTTCTTCTCTACAGGGATGTCGCCCATGGGAGTCCTCGCTCTTGCTGTCGCCCCAATGGCAACAGGTGTCAGTGGCACGGGGGGTCAGCGCGGTAGCGCCTTATAGGCCTGGTCGGTGGATCGGTAGCTGCGGTGCGGCAGCCTGAACCGAACAGCGTTGATCGGGCACACTTCGGCGCAGATGCCGCATTCCTCACACAGATCGGTGATGATCACCGCAATGCTCTTGACTGTCCCCATGACCTGGGGCGGGCAGCGCAGCACGCAGATGCCGCAGCCGTCACAACGAAACGCGTCGATAACCGGTACCATGATTCCTCCTACAGGCGCATGCCCATCTTGACGCCGTCCAAGATGGCGCCCGAGCCACGCCTCGGTGTAATGGCATCACCAATGGTGTAGATTCGTTTCTTGGCGCTCGATAGCTCTTGATTGGGCTTCATATGCGCCACGATTACGGTGTCGGCCTCGATGACCTGCTCGCCATCCGGGCTATCGACGACCACGCCCTTTTCGGTGATCTCTTTGACCTTGGTGTTACGAACCAAGACTGCGCTCTCGTCCCTGAGCTTCTTGATGTAGCGCCAAATGTAGGACGGGTTGACGTCCTGACCGGGCTTCTTGGCTTTGCCGACCAGGCTGACCTCGTGGCCACCGCGATGCAGCAACAACAGGGCAGTGGCAATGGCGGCACCCGAGTCTCCCAAGACCACCGCCTTCTTGCCCACTTTGGCCTTCTCTTCGAAGACGTCGAGGCATGATACGACATGGGGCAAGTCGGCACCGGGCACGTCGATATGAGGCGTCGCGCCGGTGGCCACGATGATGACGTCAGCTTCTGATGCTTTGACCTCGTCGCGAGAGACCGCCTTGTTCAGCTCGATCTTGGCGCCGAACTGCTTGCAGCGGTGCTCGAGATAGTCGACCAGCCGCATGAACTCGTCGTCTCCGCCGGGCCCGTGGGAGGCGGCTGCGAGCTGGCCGCCGGTGTGGTCGGCCTTGTCGGTGATGGTGACGTCGTGGCCCTTCTCGGCTGCGACAGCGCCGGTCTGCAGCCCGGCGATGCCGGCACCGATGATCCAGATCTTCTTCTTCTCCTCCGAGTCGCTGAACCCATGGAAACCCCAGTCGGCCTCGCTCTCGTGACCTAGCGAGGGGCGCACGAAGCAATCGAGCTCGGCATCCCGGAAGAGGCGTGCCAGGCAAATGTTGCAGGCCATGCAGGGGATGATTTCCTCCTCTTTGCCTTCCAGGATCTTGTTGGGCAAATTGGGATCGGCAATCATCGGCCGGCACATCTCCCAGATGTCCAGCTTGCCCTCCACGATGGCGTCTTCGGCCAGCTGAGGCAAAAACATCCGGTAAGCCATCGCAACCGGAACGCTGAGGTTCTTCTTCATGCGCTCCGAGATGTAGAGCCAGTGGCCCATCGGGATGTCGCGGCTGATTACGCTCACCGCTGACTCTTGCCAGCCGGCGGTGACGCTGAGGCAGTCGATGCCCGCTTGCTCGGCAATCTTGATGGCCTCGAGCGACTCTTCAGGCTTGTTGCCGCCCCGGTCGTCGAGCAGCTCTTCGCCGCAGAGGCGAATGAT
>JAUVCD010000607.1 GCA_030590865.1 Myxococcales bacterium
GTCATCGAATGGGCATTGCTCCAAGGATTTGCCTTCGTAGGAGGGGTGGGTAGTCGCTCCAAAGCGGCGCGTACCCGGCAGCGGCTGACGGTGAAGAAGCTACCTGCCCAGGACATCGACCGAGTGCGCATGCCGCTAGGCGTCGACATCGGGGCCCGGACGCCGGACGAGATCGCTGTCTCGATAGCCGGTGAGCTCATTGCATGGCGTGCTGGCCTGCTCGGTGGCGGCGGCAATCGGAGCGCCTGTGGAGCTTCCGCTGACGTCGTGGGGGGCTCGGCCGGCATGGTGGCAGCCGATGGGTCCGTGACTCCCTCCCCAGAGTCGGAATGACCGTCACGACCGTCCTACTCGCTGCCGGTCGAGGGGTGCGCCTCGGTGGTCCCAAGGCGTTGCTGGCCTGGCCGCTCGAGCCGAGCCGCCCCGTGCCGCTGGCGGCGGCCCACGCGGCCCTGCGTCAGAGTGCCGAAAGTGACCGTGTGCTGATTGTCACTCGGGCCGATATCGCTGCGGCCCTGGCGCGGCATGCGCCCGAGCTGACTGCTGACCTAGTGGTCAGCGTGGCGCCAGACGATGACGGACCTGCGGGTTCCATCGCCGCGGCATATGCTCTGCTCGCGGCCGAGAGCGCTGGCCGGAACGCTGGCACTCCGAGCCCTGCTGACCTGACCGGGGGGACGGCAGCTTCGGACGACTTGGTTCTGATCACACCGGTGGACTGTCCCCCTGCGCGAGCGGAGACAGCGCAGGCATTGCTCGATGCGCTGGGCAGCCGTCCCGAGTTGCTCGCGGCCCGGCCCAAGCACGGTCTGCGGCGCGGTCATCCGGTGGTGTTGCGCATGATTGCCCTGGCGCCCTATGGGGCAGGCGATCCACCGCCGCTGCGCGATTTGCTGCGGGCGCTGGGCGATCGGGTCGCCGACGTCGAGCTCGACGACAAGACGGTCCTGATGGACATCGATAGCCCCAGGGATTGGGCGGGTTGGACGCAGCTGCAGGGGCACGATGTGGCCGAGGGGCCCCGTTTCTTCTGGCCCTAGTTGATGGCTCGTAAAGGGCTGCGCCCGGCACGCTGGACACCTGCTGCGGTTGCCACCAGACTCGCGCCGCTATGATGGAAGGCAACAGTAGCTTTAAGGCGAGCGTAGGCGTCAGCGTGAGCCGATTGGATGGTTGTGCCAAGGTCGCCGGCACGGCCCAATATGTCGCCGATCTGCCCCGGCGGGAGGGCGAGCTGTGGGGTGCTACCGTCCGCAGTCAGGTGCCCCGCGGCATCATCAAGAGCATCGATTTCGATCCGGATTTCGACTGGGGCGACGTCACCTGTGTGCTCGCCGCCGACGTGCCCGAGAACGTCGTCCAGCTCTTGGAAGATGACCAGCCGGTTCTAGCTCGGGATCGCATCAATCACCTCCACGAGCCCATCGCGCTGCTCGCATGTGCCGAGCCGGCCAAGCTTGCCCAGGCCGTCGCTGCTGTGAAGGTCGTCGTCGACGAGCTGCCGCCGGTGTTCGATCCCGTTGAAGCGCTGACCAACGACGAGATTATCTGGGGCGAGGATAACGTCCAGAAACGGTACTCGATTCGCAAGGGCTGCGCCGACGTCGAAGACGGCGAGGCGGCCATCGATGCGGCTATTGCCGAGTGTGAGGTGGTGGTGCGTGGTCATTACGCCACGAGCCACCAAGAGCATGTCTACATCGAGCCCCAAGGGGTGATCGCCTGGTGGGACGACCAGGGCGTTCATGCCACCGGTTCGATGCAATGTCCCTATTTCGTGGTGAAGGGGTTCGTGCGTTGCTTCGGCCTCGAGGCTGCCCGGATCCACATCACACAGTCGGTGACCGGTGGGGCTTTTGGAGGGAAAGAGGAATACCCCACCCTCCTGGCGTTGCACGCGGCACTGCTGGCGAAGAAATCCGGCCATCCGGTGCGCCTGATTTACGACCGCACCGAGGACATGGAGGCGACCCCCAAGCGGCATCCGTCGGCGACCGAGGTGACCACCGGTTGTGACCGGGATGGGCGGCTGCGGGCATTGAAGCTGAGCACGGTCTTCGACGCAGGCGCATACGTCACCCTGACCCCGGTCGTCTTGTCTCGCGGCGTGCTCCATGCCGGTGGCGCCTATTGCTGGGACGATGCCTGGATCGAGGGGCTGAGCGTGGCGACCAACACGCCGCCCAATGGCGCTTTCAGGGGGTTTGGGACCCCCCAGACGATCTGGGCCATCGAGCGGCACCTCGACCGTGTGGCTCGTGAGCTGGGATGCGACGCAGGGGACCTGAAGCGTCAGAACTTGCTCGTCCCAGGTGACTCGACCCCCACGGGCCAGGTCCTGCGCAGCTCGGTAGGCAGCCTCGAATGTGCCGATCAGGCCTTCGCCGCCAGCGACTACGCGAGCAAGCGTCAGCGCGGCCCGGTGGTGGAGGGTCGCCGCGCCCGGGGCGTCGGTTGTGCCATGTTCCTTCACGGTGGCGGTTTTACCGGTTCGGGGGAGCAGCGGCTCAAGGGCAAGGTCGCCGTCGATCTGCAACCAGGCGGTCGCTTGCTCATTCGGTCCGCATCGACCGAGATGGGACAGGGCGCCGAAACCGTGCTGTCCCAGATTGCCGCTGATGCCGCAGGGATCGCGCTCGATCAGGTGTCCTATGCGACGCCTTGCACCACCCACGTGCCCGATTCGGGACCCACCGTGGCCTCCCGGACCACCATGGTGGTGGGGGCGATCATCCAAGAGGCTGCGCTCGAGGTATCGGCCCGTGTGGGCTCCCAGCGGAAGGCCGGGGAGAGCTGGAGCGAGGCGGCCGATCGGCTCCTGGCTCAGGAGGGCGTCGTCACGGCCTTGCGCCAATACGAGCCGCCCGACTGGGTCCGGTGGGACGAGGACACCTACAAGGGCGACGCCTATCCCGTCTTCGCCTGGGCTTGTGACGTCGCGGAGGTGGAGGTTGATCTCGACACCTTCGAGGTTACGGTGGTCAACTTTTGGATCGCTGCGGACGTCGGTAAGGCGATCAACCCCGTGCAATGCAAGGGGCAGCTCGAGGGCGGCACGCTGCAAGCCATCGGCTGGGCCCTCTGCGAGCAACTGGTGTGGGACGGGGGGCGCCTCGTCAACCCGCGGATGACCGACTACGTGATCCCGACGGCTCGTGATGCACCGCCCTTCGAGACCATCCTCGTGGAGAGCCCCTACGAGCACGGCCCCGGCGGGGGCGCCAAAGGGATCGGGGAGCTGCCGATGGACGGCGGGGCTCCGGCGATCGCCGCTGCCATCGAACATGCCCTGGGGCTCTCGATGGATGACCTCCCCCTGACACCAGAGCGCCTGCTCGAGCGCTTCCTTGCGGAGACGGAGGCGGCCCAGTGAAGGTACAGCTCGTTTTGAATGGCAAGCGAACGACGGTCGACATGCCGCCGCTCATGAGGCTGATCGATGCGCTGCGGGGCCCGCTTGGGCTGACAGGCACCAAGGAAGGCTGTGGCGAAGGCGAGTGCGGCAGCTGTACGGTGCTGCTCGATGATGAGCCGGTGAACGCTTGCCTGGTCGCCATCGGGCAGTGCGAGGGGCGCACGGTGGTGACCGTAGAGGGGCTCGGTGCCGAGGATGGGCTCTCACCGGTGCAGCAGTGCCTCGTCGACCATGGTGGCGCCCAGTGCGGCATCTGCTCTCCTGGGGTCTTGATCTCCGCTGAAGCCTTGTTACGGCGCACGTCCTACCCAACCACCAAGCAGATCCGCGATGCCATTTCAGGCAACCTGTGTCGCTGCACAGGCTACGAGCGGATCGTTCAGAGTGTGGCTGAGGCGGCCAAGAAGCACCGAGAGGTCGACGAGACGGCCTGGGGCGCGGAAGAGATAGCCCGCAAGGGAGGGTCACTATGAGCCTCGTGGATTTGCCTCGCTATCAGCTCCACCGCGCCGCCACGCTCGAGGAGCTCTGCCAGCTCGTCTACGACCGGGTGAGCAACTCGGAGCCTGTCGCCCTGCTCGCGGGGGGTACCGATCTCATGGTCGAGCTTGGACGCGCAGCCTCACCCCCCGATCCCTTGCCCTTGGTGGTCGACATTTCGTGCATGGACGAGCTGCGGGCGATCGAGTGGGACGGGACGCGGATCTCCATCGGTGCTGCGGTGACCTATCTCGAGATGCAGCGCCACCCGGTCATTGCCGAGCGGGCGCCGCTCATTGCTCGGATGGCCCGAGACGTCGGCGGGCCCACGATCCAGGCGCGGGGCACCTTGGGTGGCAACCTCGCGACCGCATCGCCAGCCGCCGACGGCGTGGCGGCCCTTGCGGCCCTGGATGCCAACGTTCTGGTTCGCAGCGCCCGGGGCGCCCGCCGCATCCCGATGGCCAAGCTGCAAACGGGCTACAAGCAATCGACTAGGGCACCCGAGGAAATCATCGTGGCCATCGAGTTTGTAGCGCCGGCGCCGGACTCACCCTGGCTGTGGCGCAAGATTGGCCCCCGGCTCGCCCAGGCTATCTCCAAGGTTGCGCTGGCCGCCGTCGCCGAGCTGGAGGGCGGCAAGGTGACTCGTCTCGGACTGGCCTTGGCCTCGGTGGCGCCGGTGACGGCCCTGCTGGACCACACCCGGGCGCTCTTGTCTCGAGGTGACCTGGCCGCCCTAGATGGTCAGGCCCTCGATGACGCGGTTGAGAGCGACATCAGCCCCATCGACGACCTGCGATCGACCCGGGCTTACCGCCTTCATTGCGCCAAAGTGCTGGTTCGCTCCTTCGCTCGCGATCTGGGCGCCTCGGTGTGAGGGGTTGCGCTGTGTTTATCGCCGTCATAGACGGACTTTTGCCCCTACATTTCGCTTGAGAAAGGGCCTGTACCCGCGCGGAAGAGGGGTGTAATGTCCGCGCCCCTTCGGGGGCGCGACGGCCCGTTAATAGGGACAAAAGGAGAGGTTCCATGCTGAACAAAATCGGACTCATTGGTGGTGGTTGGATCGGCGGCGTCTTGGCTCAGGAGGTCGTGAACCGCAAGCTTGCTCGGACGGTGGGATTCACCGATCCCGCGCCTTTCGTGAACCCGAAAGATCCGGAAGACCGGCAAGCGGTTCAGAAGAAGCAGTCGGTGGCCAGGGGCAAGGTGCTCGACATCGGCGCCGGCCTCCCGTTGCTCGGCCGCGATGTAAAATTCGAGGCGAGCAAGGAGTATGGCGTTCTCGAGGGTTCGGACCTGATCATCAGCACCGCTGGCGTACCGCGCAAGGCGCGGCCCGATGGTAGCTTCCCCACCCGTGAGGAGCTTCTCACCATCAACCTGAAGGTCACCAAGCAGGTGGCTGGGGCGATCAAGAAGTACTGCCCGAACGCGACGATACTGAACATCGCCAACCCGCTAGACGCCATCGTCTACACCCTGAGCAAAGAGCTCAAGCCTGCGAAGAACAAGCTCTTTGGCATGGCTGGTGTGCTCGACTCGACCCGCTATCGCTACTTCGTCTCCGAGGCAGCTGGCGTCAGCGTCGAGAACGTCGAGGCCCTGGTGCTCGGCGGCCACGGTGACACCATGGTGCCCGTCCGGAGCACCTGCCGCATCGCCGGTATGCCGGTCGAGAAGTTCGTTGATGAGGAGACCTTGAAGGCCATTGAGACCCGCACCCGCAAAGCGGGCGGCGAGGTCGTCGGTCTGCTCGGCTTCGGCTCTGCCTTCTCCTCCCCGGCGTGGAGCGCCCTGGAGATGGCCGAGGCGATCATCTACGACAAGAAGAAGATCCTCCCGACCTGCGCACTGCTCGAGGGCGAGTATGGCGTCAAGGGCATCTACGTGGGCGTCGCTGCCGTTCTCGGCAAGGACGGCATGGAGAAGGTCATCGAGGTCGACCTGAACGACGACGAGAAGAAAGCC
>JAUVCD010001103.1 GCA_030590865.1 Myxococcales bacterium
CAGGGGGCAGGCAGCTGCCGTCCTCGAGCAGCCGATTCGGAGCCGGGCAGAGATCCTGGCCGCCCGTCCCGCCGCCCGTCCCGCCGCCCGCTGCGCCGCCTGGAGGTGAGGACTCACCCCCACAGGACAGCGAGCCGAGCACGAGGATGAGCAGCGCGGAGAGGTGGCGTGGCGGTACGACAGGAATCGGCACGACGGGTTCTCGAAATTCGCTGCTAGTTGACAGGCGGCGGCGCAGAAGGCGGCTCCAGGTTGGTCGATACGACCTTGCATTCCTCGCCGGCGCCCTCGCAGGCGCAGTGGTTGTCTCCCAGGTCCACGAAGGCTCCTTCGGCACTCAGGTACGTTTCCGCGTCGAGCTGGATCACATTACATGAAAGGGCTGTTCGCCCGAGATCGACCAAGGCGCCGAACGTGGCAATTCCGGCGCGGTCGCTCTGTTCGATGCTCGCGCCCCACAGGGCGAGGTGGGCCTCGGCGAATTCGCTGATGATGGCCACACCATCACCGAAGGACTGATCCACTTGCCGGAAGCTCGTACGACGAATGACGGTAGTCTCCACCGCGGCCTCCGAGCCGATCACCATGAGGCCGAACACGCGGTTGTCCTGGATCAGGGAGGAGCGCATCACGACCGAGGCCCGATCGCCGTTCACCTCTCGAGCTTGAACGATCACGCCACGACCGCCGAGCTGGTCGGAGGCTTGGGGCTGGGTGTCGCGCACGACCACCCCTTCCGCCACGACGTCCGCCCCGTAGACGTGCAGGCCGATGTCGTGGTTGTGGGCGATGACCGCCGTCCGCAAGGTCGCGCTCCCGCGAACACCCGTATCCGTGGAGGCTTGCACGACCACGCCCCGTCCTCGGGTCTGGGCCCCGATCTGGGGTTGCGTGTCGCGCACGACGATGCGCTCCAGGGTGGCATCGGACCCGGTCACGTAGATCCCCACGTCGTGGTTCTGCTCGAACAGCGCCCTATCGACTTGGACGGTGGCGCGCCGCCCGCTGTCGATGCGGTCCTGCGCACCTAGACCCCACCCGTGAACCTGCTGCGACCCGAAACCGTCGGTCGCCCGCACCGCGACCTCCGTTACGGTGACGTCGGCGCCGATGATCAGCAGCCCCGCGTCGCTCGCCCGCTCGACCAGCGACGAGCTCAGCTGAGCTGAGGCCGGGCCGAAGGTGTCGTCCACGTAGAAGCCCACGTCTCCCAGGTCGTGGATCCAGACCTGATCGACCAGCACGTCGTCGGCGCCGGTGATGACTACTCCCAGCGCCGTCCCGGTTACCGCCACTCCGTGGAGCTCCGTGCCGCTCGCGCCGGTACCGACCAAGACGGTCGCGGGATCGACCCCCACTCCCTGAATCGTCACCTCCGCGGGGCAGACGCCCCACAGTCGCAATGACTTACCCTGGATCGTCACGTCCTCGGTGTAGGTGCCCGCAGCGATGGCCACGAGACCGCCTGTCGAGGCCGCAGCCACCGCCTCGCTCAGGGTGACGAAGGGTCGGGCTTCGCTGCCGTCGCTGGTCCCACCCGACCCGTCGTAGGTCTGATCCACGTAGATCGTGCTGCCATCAACGGGGATGTCCCCCCAAGTGCCCGAGCCGCAGCTGCCGACCGGGTGGCAACTGGTATCCCCCGGGACGGCCATCGTG
>JAUVCD010000195.1 GCA_030590865.1 Myxococcales bacterium
GAGGGGGAGCGACGAATCCAAGTAGAGCGCCTTCTTGACCTCGCCGATGGCATTCTCCCAATCGCCCTGTTGCTCCAGCAGCATCCCGCGGAGCAAATAGGCCTGGGCGAAGACGGGATCGATGTCGAGGGCCTTGGTGCACTCGGCCGTGGCCGCCTCCATCTGTCCTCGACCGCCGAGCAAATACCCCTTGAGCAGCCGCCCGCGGGACTGGAAAGGGGAAGCCTCCAGCAGGCCATCGACGTCCCGCAGGGCCATATCCTGTCGGTCAGCTCGACAGTGATCCAACGCCCCTCGGTATCGGTGCTCGAGCCGCTCGGCGAGCGCCGGCTCCGTCCTCCGCCCGACGTCCTGAACCGGAGGCGACGGTCGTGCCACCACCGCCACTGGCTTGTCCGCTAGGACGGCTGGTGCCGCTCGCCGAGGCAAAGCAGCAGCCGGCTTCCGAGGGGCAACGACGCCTCGGCCCTTGTCCGAGACTCGGGCAGACGACCCAATCCGCTGATAGGTCACGTAATCGTCCGACCAGAGAGGCTCGAAATTGGCGCGTCGGGCGAGCAGGCCTTCAGTGTAGCCCATGAAAAGGAAGCCCTGATCCCCCAGCATCCGCTGCAAATTATCGATCACGCGGTCGACGAAAACCTCAGTGAGATAGATAATTACATTGCAGCAAAACACCACGTCGAAATCGGCCAGTGTAAGATCATCGAAGAGCTCTTCCGACGTCAAATTGGCCTGCTTGAAGGTGGCATAGTCGGTCACGTGCTGAGCAACCTGATACCGATGGTTCTCGGCATCCACGCAAACGAAATGCCGCCTCAGGATGTCTGCTGGTGTGAACCGGAGCGACCATTTTCCGTATTCGGCACGACGGGCCTGTTGGAGGGCTTGCTTGTTGATGTCGCAGCCCACGACCTCCAACCGGCGTCCGGCCCAGATCTCAGGTGCCTCCAACATCGTAATGATGGTGGAGTAAACTTCCTCGCCAGACGAACATCCTGCGCTCAAAATTCGAATCGGCCCAGGCCGTGCGCCCTTCCGCTCCATGGTGGCAGGCACGACGCGGTCTCGCAGAAGCTTGAACCGCCCAATGTGGCGGAAGAAGTGCGTTTCGGTATTGGTGAACTCTGACAACAGGTCACCCAGCTCGCCAACCGTGTCCCCTGAAGACCGCAGCAACTGGACATAGGCCTCGACGCTCGTGGAGGCAGTGGCCTCCACCCGGAGCTTGATGGCATCCTCCAGGTTACGATGCTGGACGTCGCCGAAGCGATAACCACAGCGCGCCTCGACGACCTGCTCGCAAAGGGTCACCGCCTCGCTGGTGACTGCCACCGGCGCGCTTTCATGGTCGTGACCGTTAGTCATTCGACATCACCGGCGATCGCGGACCGCCACCCCGCCGCGACCCACACCAATAAAGCGCTCCACGACGTCGAGGAGCAAATCGGGGCTGAACTCAGACTTCGACAGATAGGCGTCCGCCCCCAAATCGAGCCCCCGACGCCGGTCTGCCTCGGACGCCAATGACGTGATGAATACGATGGGAGTGCGCGCATAGTCATCACTGCTCCGCAGCGCCTCGACCAACTCGAATCCACCCATGACGGGCATCTGAACGTCGACGAGAAACAACCCATAGCGCTTGCTACGGGATTTCTCGAGAGCATCCAGCCCGTTGACCGCAGTGTCCACCGACAAGCCGGCTGCCTCGAGGATATCCCTTTCCATCTCCCGGGTAGACATCGCATCCTCGACGACGAGAATGTGCCGCTCGCCAACTGGCGCGGCTGGTCCGCGGCCAGGAAGAGCCAGCGGCACCGTCTTGCCCGTATGGGCCAAGCCATACCTCACCAAATCGGGGGTGTGCAGAATGACGGCGACTTCGCCGGTGCCGAGGATGGTCGCCCCGGCCACATTGGCCACATTCCGCAGCACCTTACCAAACGACTTGATTACGATCTGTTGCTCGGCCAGCAGTCGGTCGACGGCAAATGCGATCCGCTGACGCGCATGGGCGAGGAAGACGACCGGCGTAGTAGAAGGCCTGGTGACCGCTTCAGCTCCTGGCACCTGAAGGACGTCCGCGAGCTTGACCAGCGGCACCGAACGACGGCCCACCTTGATCACCGGCCGATCGGCGACCTGTTGCACTTCCTCAGGGGCGATCAGCCGCACCATTTCTATCGAAAGCGTCGGAATGCAATACTGCTGTCCCCCGACCTCGACCATCAGCGCTTGCGTCACCGCCAAGGTCAGGGGGAGCGCAATCTTGAACGTCGTGCCCTGTCCGAGGGTCGAATCGATCAGCAACTCGCCTTTGCTCTCCTCGATCATGCGCTTGACGACGTCCATCCCGACGCCTCGCCCTGACACCTCGGTCACCGTCGGGGCAGTGCTGAAACCCTTGACGCAAATGAGATAGGGAGCCTCTCGGTCGCTCAGACCTTCGGCCTCGGTGACGCTGAGTATTCCCGATCGAACAGCCGTCTCCTTCAGCTTGGCTGGGTCGAGGCCGTTCCCGTCGTCCGCTACCGTAATGGCAATGTGACCACCTTCCCGCAGCGCCGTCATTCGAATGCAGCCTCGCTCTGGCTTTCCCTGGGCGCGGCGCTCGGCAGGCGACTCGATGCCATGGTCGACGGCGTTGCGAATCAGATGCACCAGTGGTGCCTCGATGTTCTCCAACACCTTTTGATCGAGGCGGGTGTCGCCACCACGAATCTCGATGTCCACCAACTTGCCATGCTCGCTCGCCAGGTCCCGCGTCGCCCTCGGGAACCGGGCGAAAAGAGTAGCCATAGGGAGCATCCGGATCTCTGCCACTTCTTGCTGGAGAGCATCGAGAAGTAGCTTGTTCTCGAGCGAATCCGTGTCGAACTGCACCCGGAAACCGCGCAGCGCGGTGCGCAGATTCTTCAACCCAGCTGCGAGATCGGCGCTCATCGTCGCCACCTGCTCGCCCCAGGTGCAGGCGGCCCCATCGGGAGCGGCCAGGATCTCCTCGCGCATGCCCTGGGCAAGCTTCAGCGCCCCTTCGATCTCCCGCACGAAGTCGGCGGCCTGACGCAAGTGCCCCTCCGACTTGATGTGACGGATGGCGGCCTCGCCGACGAGGTTCATGATCGTATCGAGCTTGGTTATTTCCGTGCGGATGGTGTCCGCGCGCCGCCGGGCGTGACCGGACAGGGTACCGGTCGGGGGTCGGACGGCAGGCTCCCCAAGCCTAGCCTCCGCCTCCATGGTTGACGACACCTCGGCAGGTGCTTGGGCTGTCTTGGTGGGAGCTGTTGCATCCGACCGGGGTTGGGTCCCTTCCTGCGGCGCCACCTGCGCCAGCTCGTCTCGGGTCGCGGATGGAGTCTTATCCGCCGGCTGCCCATCCCCGGTCTCAGGGGTGCCCGTCTTGCCCAGCTCGTCCAGCTTGCGCTGAAGGGGCCCGCAATCAACCGTCGCCTCTTTGCGGTCGGCGAAGGCTTCCACCAGGTCCCGGATGACGTCCATCGCCTCGAGAAAAGCCGTGAACACCGCGGGGGCTGGCGTCAGGCGCCCGTCGCTCATCGCGGCTAACACGTCCTCGACTCGGTGGGCGAGAGCGCCCATGTGGGGCACGCCGAGCATCTTGGCAGAGCCCTTGAGCGTGTGGATCTCCCCCGCCACGTCGGAGAAGACACGACCATCCTCGGGGGCCCTCTCCAGTGACACCAACAGGGTGTCGAGGTGCTCGAGTCTCTCCGTCGACTCGCGCCGAAAGGTCGACAAGATGGAGTCGCTCCAGGGTTTCACGGCCCTTGCCCCATGCCCCAGTCCATACGCCAGTGCTCAGCCATAGCTGGCTCCCTGGCGAGGCGAGCCGGTGGGACCATTGCCGATGCCCGCTGCCGCCGCATCCAGCGCCTCGATCTCCCCCAGAACGGCGGGAGCGTCGACGACACAAGTGGGGCGCCCCTGGTAGTCGAATTCCCCTTCGATCAGTCCCACGGTCTGCATCTCGATGGCACCCAGAGCAGGCACGATATCTTGAGAGCTCACTTCAAAAACCCCCAAGACGCCATCAACGAGCATCCCCAACAATGCACCTTTCACCTCGCCGACCAGGATTCGCGCGTTGGGGTTCGCCGCCTGAGCAGTCCGCTGCAGCCCCAGCATGGTGGCGAGGCCAAGGACGGGCATGATCACGCCCCGAATGTTGACGGCCCCCACGATCGAGTCGGGAGTGCAAGGGATCGGCGTCATGGGCGGAGGCAGGACGATCTCGCGGGTGAAGTCGGCACGAATCGCATAAGCCCCCTGAGACAAGGTGAAGCACACCATGGTGACCATGTCACCGAGCTGGTCCCTGGCCAGCTCGACCGGCTTGCTCAGCTCGACAGCCCGCTGACGTAGGGTCGTCCTGTCGTCGTCCCGGTCGCTCTCCGTCCCGCCCTCCTCGGTCGCCCTGACCAAGTCCGGCAGCTCGCCTGCCGCTTGCTGCCCGAGCAACCGCTCCAGATCGAGGATCATCAACAGCCGGTCGTCGAGCTTGGCAATCCCCGAGACAAATTGGCGCAGGGGCACCCGCGATCCGGGCCGTTCGATAGCGTCACCTGCAACGGCGAACACGTCGAGCACCTGATCGACGATCAGACCGGTCTTCTCACCACCGATATCCGTGATGACGATATGGGCATCGACGCAGTATGGCACTGGCGCGAGACCGAGCGCCTTTCTCGCGTCCACCACCGGGATCACCGAGCCTCGGTAGTTGATGATTCCCTCGGCGAGGCCCGAGCCTTGCTGCACGCGCACGATTTCGACCAGATCGACGACTTCACGCAACTGGGTCATCGGCAGGCCGAACTCGGTTCCCGCCACCTGGCAGGACAATATTTCCCGTGTCTCGCCCAACACCTGTTCGCCATCCGAGCGCCGATCGCTCACTCTGAGATCCTTCAACCTGCCATCATGTCTTGAACGTCCCCGCCGCGGTCCGCAAGCCGCCCGCGAGCTTGGTGAGCTCTTGGGCACTCTCGAACGACTCGCGGGCTGCTTTGGCCGAGTCCTGTGAAATGCTGGTGAGCTCCTTCACCGTCTTGGCCATGTCGTCGGTGGCGGCAGTCTGCTGGCCGGTGGACACTTGAATGCCCTGGGCACTCTCAGCAGTATTCGAAAGCAAGCCCACCATGCTCTCCAGAGAGGCGGCCACCTCGTCCGAGAGCCGTACCCCGTGTTCCACTTGCTTGGTCACTTGCTCGGTGGCCATGACCGAAGCGCTCGTCGAAACCTGGATCTCCTTGATCAGGCTCTTGATCTCCTTGGTGGATTCTACGACGTTCTCGGCCAGCTTTCTGATCTCCACGGCCACGACGGAGAAGCCTCGTCCAGCCTCCCCCGCTCGGGCGGCCTCGATAGCGGCGTTCAAGGCCAGCATGTTGGTGCGGCTCGCGATGCCATCGATAATCTCGGTGACCTCCGAGATGGCCAGCGACTTCTCGCCCAGAGCAGCAATGCGCTTGGCTGCTTCTTTGGTGCTCACACCGATCTGGTCAATCGCTCGCGCCGAAGCCGCCGTCGCCTGCTGGCCTTGCTCACCGATCTCGACGTTGCTCGTGGCCATGCTGAAGACCTCGTCAGCCCGACGTTCGATCTCCTTGGCAGCTATGGCCAGCTCTTCGATGGACGTCGCGCTCTCGGTGAGAGAGGCGGCCTGCTCCGAGTTGGATTTCGACTGTTGTTGGCTAACGCTGAGCAGCTGGACCGCCGCCGAATCCAACTGATCCGAGGCCTCGACGATATTGGTCGTCACATCATCGAGGCCAGACAGCAGGCGATTGATCACCGCACCGAGAGTGGCCAGGGCCTCGTTGTCATAATTTTCCTGAGCACGCACCGTCATGTCCCCAGCCGTGGCAGCCTGGAGCGTCGCCAAAAAGTCGGACACGCCGATGCCAATCTCCAACGACGTTCGATGGAGCTCCTCCATGGCGTCCTCGCTGGTCGCCAACATGGCGTTGACCCCTTGGCACAAGCGGCCCATGTCGTCGTCCGGATCGGTGATGGTGGCCCGCAGCTGGGTCTCGCCACTGCCCACGCGGGCAAGCACATCGAGCAGGTGCTGCGTCTGCGCTTTCAGGTAGTCGTTGTGCTCCTGTTCGGTCGTGACGGTCTGTTTGAGCTGGCTCAACAGGCTGTTGATCTCGCCACCCAGCTTGCCCACCAGCTCGTTAGTCGACTGCTCCGAAGCCTGCACGGACAGGTCGCCAGCCCGGGCACAGGACAGCATCGTCAGGTGCTCCGAGAGTCCCATGGCCAGCTCCATCGTCTCCGAGTGAGCTCGCTCCTGTTCCTGCTCGACATCAGCGAGCAGCTCATTGATGGCCCCACAAATGTCGGCAAGCTCACTGTCGCCAGCCGGCACCGGCACCCGCGCGGATAACTCACCGCGCCGAAAACGTTCTAGCGCTGCGGGGATACCGCCCTTCGTGACCTGATCAGACGGTGGCTGGTCAGCGGGCCCGGCGGCCGCCTCGTCCTGCGTCGTATCTCGCGCCATGGTGCATTCTCCTTCGATTCCCCGGCCGCTGGGACGTGGTGAGGTGGGGCCACGTCAGGGGCTCGATCACCCACGGGGCCAGTGACCTCACGAGCAAGGGCCGCTGTGGGACCACAACGCAGCGTGGCGCCTGTTCGGTGACGCCACCCCAGCCGCCACCACACCACAGGTTGGGCCGGTCAGAATTGGATCTGGACCCGAACCAATGAGCCGCCCTCGTTACGTACCCATAACAGAGGCTTCTTCAGTCGCTCACACCAGGCCCGAATGTCCTTTTCGAACGTCGGGCAGTCCCCCAACACTTCGAGGGTGTCCCCCTTGGACAGCTCGGCTGACTTCACCGCAATCTTGAGCACCGGCTCGGGACACCTAATCCCTGCCGCATCAAGCACGACATTGGCCATGACTGCTACCTCCTGTTACCTCTCGATGCGTCGTACCAAACGGCCTTCTGCATCGAGGATGTCAATGCCCAGGGGCATCGTTCCGGGAAAGCTGTGTGTAGCACAGGCCAGGCAAGGATCGTAGGCCCGGAAGGCCATCTCAACCATGTTCAACAGGCCTTCGGAGACCTCGCCACCTTTGATGAGCGCCTTGGCAGCCCCTTCCACCGACAGGCTGAGCGCCGCGGCGTTGTTCTGGGTCGCCACGATCAGGTTCGCCTTCGTCAGGATGCCCTGATCGTCAGTCTCGTAGTGGTGGATCAGCGTCCCCCTGGGGGCCTCGACGATCCCAATACCCACACCCGTCACCTGGGCAGGGATATTCCGCACCTTGGGGTCGGTGATTGACCGGTCCGTAGCCAGCTCTCTCATTCGCTCACTCGCTTGGAGCGCCTCCACCAGCCGGGCCCAATGAAACGCCAAGGTGTGGTGAACCGGTTTGCCTCCCAGCACGTCGTAGAGTTTGTCGTGGGCCGCCTGGGCGAGCGGTGTGGCCATCCCGGTCGAGACATTCAACCGGGCCAGCGGCGCCACTCGGAAGACGCCGCTGTCCGGGCCGTCGACGAGCCCGCTCCATCCCTTCTCTCGGAGATAGCAGAACTTGACGAAAGTCCACGGTTCAACCCGCTCCGCGATGTGCTGCTCGTATTCGGAGGCCGAAAACAGCGCGAGTTGCTGGCCCTCCGGATCGACGACTCTCACCTTTCCGTCATAGAAGCTCACCTTGCCTTCATCGTCGACCAGCCCCATGTAGTGCGTTCGATTCTGGTAGGCATCGCCCAAAATCAAATCAACGTAGTCCTGATTCTGCAGCACCACGTCATCGAACACTTGGAGCGCAAACTGGCAGAAATCTACGGCCAGCTCGGCAGCGTCGAGAATCGTCTTTCGATCATCCTCCGACAGGGGCTTGGACACGCCTCCAGGGAGCGCACAGACCGGGTGGATCGCCTTGCCACCAATGAGTGTCAGGACGGCCCGACAACGCTTCCTCATTTCCAGCACCCGACCGGCCACCTCCATACCCACCTTGGCAATCACACCGAGGATGTTGCGGTCCTTCGCCGGTGCCTGAGGTCCGACCACGAAATCCGGCCCGCCGAGGAAGAAGAAATGGAGGATGTGGTCTTCAGCCATGAAGGCCGAGTGCATCAGCTCCCGTATCTTCGTCGCCGCTGCAGGCGGCTCGACACCAAAGACCTCATCGACAGCTTTGGCGGCCGCCAGATGGTGCGCCGTGGGGCAAACACCGCATATTCTCGGCGTCAGCCTGGGCATCTCTTCAGCTGGGCGGCCCAGGCAGAACTGCTCGAAACCGCGCAACTCGGGCACCTGGAGAACGGCCCGGTCGACGTCCCCATCGTCGTCCAGGAAGATCCGTATCCTGCCGTGCCCCTCGAGCCTGGTAATGGGATCGATGTCGATCGTCCGTTGTCCCACCTCACATCCTCCTTCGCAGCAGCGATGCTGGGAGCCCATAGCGATAAAAAGTCCCGGCCGGATCCGCCACCGCTGCGGCGAGGCGCTCGGCATCGCTTTCTTCTTCGCCGCTAAACAGGGAGGCCACCGCGGATAAGAGCTTGGCGCCCTGGTCCTCCGTCCTACTGGTCGGGCCAAAACAGCCATTACACGGCATGTTGGCGTTCAGGCATCGCTCGCCACAGCCCGACCGAGTCCCCATGCCGAGACACAACACCCCGGCCTCGAGAAAGCACCGGGCCGGATCCACCTCGACTTCGTGTATTCGTCGAATCTCGGTGAGCGCCAAATCTGCTGGCTTCGAGTCTCTCCGCGGACAGGTGTCACAGAGCGTCGTATCCGGCGCCAGCACCGAACCCTTCGGCGGCAGCTTACCCTCCAGAATCGCCGTCACCGCTTGGGCGACCAACTCGGCCGGTGGGGCGCAGCCAGGCACGTAGTAATCGACGTCCACCACCTGATCGAGGGTCTTCAAGGTGTCTAGGATCTCAGGCAGAACCAGCTCTTTGCCGTCCAAATCGGTCAGCACCTGTGGCACCACTCCTTCGGGATTGACGACCGTCGAAGCCTGGCGATAGACCGTATCCAATAGCGCGTCCCGGCTCGTCAGATTGGCCAGACCCGGCACCCCGCCGAGGTGGGAGCAGCTGCCAAAAGCGACCATCAGCCCAGACTTGCGACGCAAGAGCTTGGCCATGGCCGCTTGCTCGGAGGTGCGGATGCCGCCGTTTAGAAAGGTCACGGCGAGCTCACCGTCCTCCAGAGCCTCCACGTCCCGGACCTTGAAATCGAGAGCGACGGGCCAGAACACGATATCCACCGCTTCGGCGACATCGAGCAGGCCCTCATTGAGATCCACCACCGCCTCCTCGCAGCCACCACAGGACGCGCACCAATAAAAGGCCGCCTTGGGCTTGGTCATTGCGAAATCTCCCTGAGCGGTCCCAGTGACTTGACGCTGTCCACCATGGTCGACGTCAATTGAACGAACTTGTCGCTCTCCCCCGCCGACACCCAATCGAGCACGATGCGCTCCTCGGCAATGCCGAACTGGGCGAGCATTCGGCGCAACAGGAAGTATCTCTTCCGCGCCTGGACATTGCCCTGCCGGTAATTGCAGTCCCCAGGGTGACACCCTAACAGCATCACGCCATCCGCCCCTTCAGCGAAGGCCTTGACCACGAACTGGGGATCGATCCGGCCACTGCACAGCACTCGCACGATTCTCACGTTGGCAGGATGGGTCTTACGAGAGGCCCCAGCGGCGTCAGCCGCACCGTAAGAACACCAATTGCAGAGAAAGGCGACGACTTTGGGCTCGAAGTCACTCATGCCATCACCCCTTCGATTTCTGCGAACACCTGAGCAGTCGTGAAGTGACGGCAGCGGGCCGCGCCGGCGGGACAGGCCGCATCGCAGGTCCCACAACCCTTGCAGAGCACATCGTTGACCACGCAGGCTTGCAGCTCATCGTCTAGCGATATGGCTTGGTAGGGGCACAGGCTCAGGCAGGTGAGGCAACGTCCACAGGCGTCAGGATCGATCTCGGCAACGGTGGCCTCCAGTCGCAGCTTTTCACCAGGCACTAGCCCCGAAAGGACCTTGCCGGCTGCCGCCGCACCGCTGGAAATGGCCGTCTGGATGCCTGCCGGACCACGGGCACAGCCGGCAATGTAGATCCCCTCCAAAGCCGTCGAGACCGGCGCAATGCGCCCGTGCTCCTCCAGGAGGAAACCATGATCGTCCACTGGTATTCGCAGCATCTCGGCCAGCTGAGCGGTGCCGGTAGGTGGCTGCATGCCCGTCGAGAGCACCACCATGTCCGCGTCGATTCTGCGCCCCTCGAAGATTGGACTGCCTACCTTGACCGCCAGCCGGTCGCCCTGGTCGACCACATCCACCATGGTCGAGTCGCCGTAGCGCCGGAACCGCACTCCGCTCTTGGCCACGGCCCGATAGAACGTCTCGTACTCCTTGCCAGGCAGACACCAGTCACGGTGCACCAAGGTGACGTCTACCCCTGGATATTTGTCACGTATCGCGCCGGCGAGCTTGAGCGAGTTCATGCAACACACGCCGGAGCAGTAATGGAGCTCCTCCTCAGTGCGTCCCACGCAATGGATGATCACCACCGATTTCGGGGGGTCGCCTCGCTGAGTGACGAGCTCACCGCCCGTGGGTCCATTGGGGCTCATCACCCTTTCGAATTCGAGCCCGGTGTAAACTTCGGCGAAGCGATCGTGCCCCAGACGGGTCAGGGCCGGGCCGTCATATTCGGTGGCCCCTGTCGCCAAGACGATGGCGCCAACCGTCAATTCCAGCCGCTCGTCCTGCTCTTCGAAGTTGATGTACTCGTCGTCCCCAAAGGGGCAGCCGTCACGACAGGCCGTGCAGCCCTCCTCGGCAAAATGCAGACAAATGTCCCGATCGATGATCGGTACGTTGGGCAACGCTCCGCTATGGCTCACATAGATGGCCTTCCGTGGAGAGAGCCCCTTATCGAAGTCATTGGGCGCCTCTACGGGACAGGCTGGGTAACAGGCACCGCAGCCGATGCAGTTTTCTAGACTGACGTAACGGGCCTTCTTCTTCACCGTAACGATGAAGTTGCCGTAATAGCCGAGCACGGATTCAACTTCTGCGTTGGTCAGCACCTGGATGCGCTCGTCGTGGAGCACCTCGTCGAGCTTGGGCTCGAGCATGCAGGACGAGCACTCCATGTTCGGGAAGATCTCGTCGCACTGAAGCACCTGGCCTCCGATATGAGGCTTCGTCTCGACCAGGGTGACCTTTCTCCCTTTCTGAGCGAGCACCAAGGCCGCTTCGATACCGGCCACGCCAGCGCCGATCACCAGCCCATCGGCTACGCAATCGATCTCTCTGACCTCCAGCGGCTCGTGCCTGCGCACCCTGCGGACGGCGGCGTCGAGATAAGATTTGGCCTTGGCCGTGGCGCGGTCCTTGTCGTCTGTGGCCCAGGCTGCCAGCTCTCTGATGTTCGCGAGGTGAGAGAAGAACGGGTTGATGCCAGCGGCAAGGCAGACCTTCCTGAACGTCGCCTCGTGCTCCTTGGGAGAACAACCTGCCACGACGAAGCGGTCCAGCTCAGAGGCTCCAATGTCATCTGCCAGGAACTGACAGCCCTCCTCAGAGCACAGCAAGCGGTGGCTTTTCACCGTGACCACGCCCGGCAGACCAGCGGCGAAGGTTGCGACGTCCTCGAGATCGACAGCCTCGGCAATGTTGGTCCCGCACTCACACACGTAGACGCCAATCCTGTCTGCCATGGCTCGCCTCTCTCTCACTGAACCATTGGGTCACGCTGCGGTTCTGAGAACTGCTCGCCAACGATGCGTCGGACCATCCCTGGAATGGCCGCCTCGACCTGGGGTGATAGCCCCTCACCAAAGTCGGACATGTCGCCGGCCTCCATGGTGTACACCACGATTTTCGACGGTAGCTCGACCCCGGCATGGCGGCCGAAGACCAACACGTCAGGGATGGTCCAGCCGTGACGTGACCGCGGCGCGGGCCTGGCCGTGGGGATCGAGAGATCGGTCGACCGGATCGTCCCTGGAGCATCGACCCCAGTGAGCGTCGCGTCGACCATGATCACCGCATCGTAGCCAGCCACACAATCGAGCAGCGCTAGTCCCGCGACTCGACCCCTGCAGAGGTCGACGTCGACCTGTTGGGCCAGTTGCTCAGCCACCACCAGCCCCAGACCGTCGTCTCGTACGATTGAGTTGCCGAGACCTAGCACCAGAGTCCGCATCCCAGGTTCCTCAGGAGCCGCTGGGCTCCATACCCGGCTCGCTCTCCGCCGACCTGTCCGCCTCGGCCTTGGGCTCATAACCCGTCAGCGTCAGCAGCCGGGCGGCGATCAGATCCAAAGAGAGCACCTCGTCGACCGCCCCAACAGCGACAGCGGCGTTGGGCATCCCAAAGACCACACAGCTGCGCTCGTCTTGAACCAAGTTGACGCTGCCGGCGGCCTTCATGGCGGCCATTCCCTGGGCACCATCCTTGCCAATGCCGGTCAGAACCACACCGAGAGCATCAGCACCATAGGTCCGTGCCAAGGAGAGGAAGAGAACGTCCACCGATGGCAGAATCCCGGTCTCCGGTCGCTCTTTGTTCAACCGAACGATGAACCGCTCATCGACCAGCATGTTCGCCCCCCCAGGGGCAAGGAGCACCTGGCCCGGCCGGGGTCGGTCACCATCCTGGGCAATCCGAAGATCCAGCGCCAGATCCACGCCCAGCCACTCGGCGAAGCCAGGGACGAATCCTTCGGACATGTGCTGGACGACAAAGACCGGCATGGGCAAATCGGCCGGCAGGCCCGTGAGGACTCGGTGGAGAGCACGAGGCCCACCCGTGGAGGCACCCACCCCGATCGCCCGGGTATCGCGCCACACCGGTTTGACCAGCGGTCGCAACGATTTGCTGCGAAGGCCAGGCGACCATACGTCACCGGAAACCCTCACCCTCGAGAGGATCTTCACTTTCTCGATCAAGGTGAGCGCCGCCGGGGAGCTGCCGACCGCGTCGGGCTTCTGAATCACGTCCACTACGCCATATTTGAACGAGGCGAAGACATCATCCTTCCGGCCCACCATGCCCGAGGAGGTCACGATGATGACCGGTGTCGGGCACCGCTTCATGATCTCCGCGGTCGCCGCCAAACCGTCGAGGCCCGGCATCCTCAGGTCCATGGTCACGATATCAGGCGCGAGGCGCTCGACCATGTCGGCCACCTCGTCACCTCGGGTGGCCATCCCGATCACTTCGATCTCCGGATCCGAAGACAGCAGGCGGTGCAACACGACCCGCGCCAGCTCCGAGTCGTCGGCTATCAGCACCCGGACCTTGCCCCGTTTTGATTTCCAGCCGCTCATAGTGCACCGCTGCCCGCAGGCCTACTGGCCTCCACCACAACGCACTGCGTTTCGTCCAGCCTCTTTGGCTTGATAGAGCCCAGCATCCGCTTCCGCCATCACCGCCATGCCGTCGGCACACCGATCTGAGACCTCAGCCACACCAATGCTCGCCGAAAGGCGCAACCGAGCCGAGCCTTCCAACACCCGAGTCCGCCTCACGGCGTCGCGCAGCCGTTCGGCCAGCACGATAGCACCGTCCAGCGCCGTTTCGGGCAGCAGCACGGCGAACTCGTCGCCGCCATAACGAGCCACCACATCGCCCGTTCTCACCTGTTCACGTAGTAGATCTGCCACTTGCTTGATGACCCCATCGCCAGCGCCATGCCCATGGTTGTCGTTGATCTGCTTGAAATGGTCGAGATCCATCATGATGACCGAGAAGGCCCGTTTGT
>JAUVCD010000227.1 GCA_030590865.1 Myxococcales bacterium
CAAATCACGGATGCACGAAGACGATCGTCCCCGTCAGCGCCTTACGCGCCCCATGCCAGCCTCGGGGAACGGCCGGATCGGTCCAGAAGAACAGGCGGCGGGCGTCTTCCGGGGCGAGGTTGATGCAGCCGTGACTTTTGGGGCGGCCGAAGCTGTCGTGCCAGTAAGCGCCATGGAGCGCATAACCGCCCTCGAAGTACTGAACGTAGGGCACGTCCCGAAGCTCGAATTCCTCGCCGATGACATCCGAATCCATGGTCACGCTGAGCCACTTGGTGTGAATCCGGAAGATGCCCCGCTTGGTGGCAGTGCTGCTGTCAGAATCGTCGAGCCCGGCTTCGCCAGTCGACACGATGGTCGCATAGACCATCGTTTTTCCTTCGTAGGCCACCAGGACCTGCTTGGTGATGTTCACGTCGATCCACTTGCCGCCCTGTTTGGCCCACTTGGGCCAGCGCTTGGCTGGATCGATGCGACTGGCATGGCGGTCGTCCACCCAGAAGCGCTCTTCGGTCTGGTAGTAGAGCTTCTTGTCGTAGAACTTCTGCTTGCCTGTGAGCAGGACGGCCGACCGCCAGGCGAGCTTGCCGTCGTCCTTCATGCGGCCGCCGCTCTTGGACCAAAGCCACTTGCGTGCCCCAGAGCGAACAATGAGCGCGAAGGGAAAGCGTAGCTCTTTGTCCACCTGCCAGCCGTGAAACGCCGACCCCCTAATGGGCCGAAAGCGATCGGCCGGGATGACCAGCAGATCAGGGGTGACGTTGTAGCGCCGCCCCTCGTGAAGGAACGAGTAGATGAACGAGCGCCCCTGACGGCGATTGACTTGATCCACCTTCACCGCTTCGTCGCCCTGCACGACCTTGGCGAGCGGTGGGAGGACCTTGCCCGCTTGGAGGAAGAGCGGGATGTCGGGATCGGTGACCCGGCCGGCGAGGGCCTCGATGGCTGTCGGCACCTTGCGGCCTGGCGTGTAGCGGAGCCAAACATCAAGACCGTACTCAGCTCCACTTTTCTTGTCTTTTCGCCACTTTGCAAGATGCTTCTTCAGGTTAGGCTCGAACTTCTCAAGATGCTTCTCACTCGGAATGCGGGTGTAGACCGGCCCTCCCCGAGTCACCGTCCCATACATGTAGGGCAGACGCTGAGCGAGGTCCGGCCGACGGCTCGCTGCCTGCACGATCGGGTGGTCGAGATCGGAGGTGGTGTCCGACGCGCAGACATAACCGGCGGGACGCAACTTTCGCCAACCGGCACTGCAGCCCTTCCCCGCACCGATCGCCTCAGTGCCCACCGCCTCCACCACCGCACCGCCACGCAAGAAGCCAATGACTTTGGCCTGTCGGTCAGGGCTCTGGTGAACCCGCACGACCCAGCGCGTCACGCCTAACTGCGGCCGGCCGCCTTGGATGGGTCCCGGTAAACTGGCAAGACCAGCGAGGTCGACCACCGGAGCTGACGAGCCCATCGGCTCGGGAAGCCCGACATCGGTTTGCCCGGTCGAGCCGGCCGCTGGCGCAGCTGAGACCGCCGGTCCCGCCGACCTAGAGGACGAAGCCGACGAACCAGCCCGCTCGGCTGGATCAGAACAGCCAAAGGCCCAAGTGGCGATGATCAGCAGGCACAGTGCCGCGCGGCGCATTTGGCTGTCTTCGCTGCCACATTCACGGACCTGCGCCAACAATAGAGCGCCAACAACACCGAGGACCCACAACACCGAGGGCCAGCATCAAGGGCCTGGCTTGCCGAAACGAAGGATGAGCCCAAACCAACCACGTCCCAAGTACAGCAGGTTGATGGCGCCGTAGATCCAGAAGAACACGTCGAGCCGCCCGAGCAGCCCGAAGACCCAGATGTGGCTCGGATAGTGGTTCAAGAACCGCAGGAAGGTCACCACCAGACCGGCGAGCCTGCGAACCACGCTCTGCTGCTCGGCCCCCTCGGCCACCGTCTCATAGTAGGCCTCGACCGAGGTCTCGCGCCCGCTGATCTCGGGACGGCGAACGAAGTTGGTCAGCGAGCTGGCCGAGGCGATCACCGTCACCGCTCCAATCCCCGCCACCAGGAACCACGGGCTGTCCGCTGGCCAGGACTCACCTAGCAGCCCGAGCCCGCCGGTACGCCACAGGCGAATCGCCAAAGCGCCGACGAGCATCACGGCCTTGGTCTCGTCGGTGAAGAAATCGAACAGGTGTCCCTGCTTGCTCGCGAGCTTCTTGTGCCGTGCCAGCATGCCGTCGCAGCAGTCGAACAGATAAGACAGCTCGACCATGAACACACCGACCCAGGCGGCTCGGGGGTCGGGCCAGGCGATGAAGATAACCGCTGCGACCGCGAGCAACGTCACACTCACCAAGGTGAGCTGGTTGGGCGTCACCGGCGTCCGACTCAACACCGCCACCGCCAAGCCGGCGATGGGCCGCATCAGGTAGGTGTTGAACAGCTGGTCGTGACGCTTACGCGTCGCCAGGTAGATCGCTTTTGCCTCGGACAGCACGCCCCGATCCCCGTCCTAGCGACCAAGCCCCAAGCCCTGAGCTGGGATCTCAGTCCCCCTCTTTCTTCGCCCCTGGCCCCTTGCCCGGTGGGCCGCCCGTGACGGCTCCTGGCGGCGGCCCCTTCTTCTCGCCCGGAGCAGCGCCCTTGGGCGGCCCCGGCTTCGCCCCCTTGGGCTCGTCTTTCTGGTCGCCCTTCGGGTCGTCTTTCTGGTCGCCCTCGTCCCCATCGTCCTCTTCGGTTTCAATCCCGAACACGGAGGGCAAATCGTCGGCGACCTGCTCACCCATCGTCCTGGCGACCGTCGCGTGGAGGCGTAGGTACTCGCTGGTCACGAAGAACTCGTCCTTGTCGTCCGACTCGTGCCGGAACAGCTCGATGAAGCCGAGCGAGTCATCCTTGGCGCGGTACTCGATGCGGGCCACCTTGGTCGCCCCTTCCGGTAGCGCCTCGATGAACCTGACGGGCCGCAGCCGTCCCACTTTCGACAGCCAGTTGCCTGCCGTCTCGTCATTGACATCCGGCGCGGCCGGATCAGCGAAGAACCGCCGGCCAGCCGTGCCCGATCGGATGATATCGCGGACTTGCTTCCCATCGATCACCGTCACCCGATCGACCTCCGACTGTTTCCAGCTATGGAGGCTGCGTTCCGAGAGCCGAGTTGCCCCGCCCTCCAAGTCCCGCACCGTGTCGGCTGTGATCAGGTAGACGTTCTTGGTGTGCACGTCCCGCACGTAGCGACTCGCGCTCCCAGGCGTCTTCTTGCCGATGATGAGCGAGTGTTTCTTGGCCCCGATTTCAACGTGCAGCGTCCCAGCTGGCTCGTCGAGTCCGAAGGCTTTCTCACGATCTTCTGCCACCTCGCCGATGGCTCGTTTGGCCCGCATCGGGGCCAGCAACTCGCCGATGCGCTCCATCGCCTTGACGGAGACGAAGCTGGCAGGCTTGACGGGCGGGCGCTTGCGAGGAGGTCCAGCATCGGGTTTGTCGTCCGGCTTCTCCTCCACCGGCTCGATCTTGCCACGATACCACTGGCCCTGGTCGTCCTGCTGTTGCTCGAGCGTCACGACCTGGCGCTTGGTCTCGTAGCTGACTCGCTTGATGTCTTTCGGGCTGCCGCCCCAAAGCTCCACTTCACCAGGCTCGAGGGGGCGCGCTGCCTCGTCGGTGGGACGAGACTGCCAGTACGCCGCCACCACGGCGACCAGTAGCAGCAGCACGTGCAACCAGAGTCGTCGGATTTCCTTCATCGGCTGCTCCGCTCCTCATCGTCGCCGTCGTCATCCTCGTCGCCATCGTCGTCGGCGTCCTCCTCATCCTCTTCGGCGTCGTCCTCCTCATCTGCCTCGTCGTCCTCGTCGTCCTCGTCGTCTTCCTCATCAGCCTCGTCGGGCGGGCGGCTAGAGGACGAAACCGCCGAGCGCTCTGGTGCCTGGCGACGCTTGCGATCGGCACCGCGCTTCTTCCGTCGCCCTCTGCGGGTCAACAGGAGGCCGCCACCGAGCACGATGGACGGGATGCCCAAGATGGTGGTGTAGAACCACAGCTGGTCCTCGTTCTTGGTGTGGACGATGGCCACATCCTCTTCGCTGGAAATCGCACCACTAAAGCTCTCCTCGCCACCGAGCCAACGAAGCGCCTCGACGAAGAGCAAGGGGTTGAACTTGGTCGCTCCGAGAATGGGATCGGCCAGCGCCTCGGCATCGCTCATCACGAAGGCGCGCATCTGCAGCTTGTCCGGCCCTTTGCCTTCGCCGATGTTTTTCGACACCGCCGCGGCCACGTTGTAGGCCTTCTTCTTTTCCTTGGCCTTGTCGAAGCTCCAGCTGCCGTCCAGGTCGACGTAGCATCCCGGCACGCTCTTCAAGGCGAAGTCGATCTTGAGCGTCCTGTCCTTGGTATCGAGCTTGCCGAGCACCCCCGCTCCAGACAGCAACACGGCCGCACCGCGAGCGGCGTACTTGCTGAGCGTAGAGACCGAGGCGTGAGACGAGAACCGTGAGATCACCAGGTTCCGTTTGTCCGACTCGTTACGTTTGATGCGGACCAGCACCTTGTCGTTGATGACCGTGCCGGGCTCCCACTTGATACCCACCAGCGCCGCTAGCGGCGCCAAATCCACCTTGTCGTCTGGATCCAGCGCCATGAAGAGGCTGCCGCCAGCAGCCGCGTATTCAGCCAGGGTCTCGATCTCTGGCTCGCTAAACACTTCGGTGGGACCGAGGATGAGGACGACCGACGCATCATCCGGGACGGCATGGCCCAGCCCTTTGGCCAAGCCCAGGTTCTTGATCCCATAGTTTTGGGATTCCATGAGCTGACGAAGCAGCTTCACGGTCCGCTTGCTCTTACGGTTCGTCGACTCGTTGAGCTCGCCGTGACCTACCGTGAGGTAGACGTTGCGCTTGTCGCGCATCGTCTTGAGCAGCACCTTCTGGAACTCGCCATCGAGCTTCTTGAGCTTGCTGGCGACCCTGGCTGGCTGATCACCGAGCTCGAGCTTGTTGCTCGTCTTACCCCTCACCAGGACGATCACGCCATCTTTGGTGACCTTGTGCTCGTGGGCACGGTCGGGATGGAGCTCTCGGTCGAGGACCTCGATCTCCAGCTTGGCGGTGCCTTGGCGCAGCTCCTCGAGATATTGCACCACCCGTGGGCGGACCTCCGAGAAGCCGGGGAAGAACACCAACACCTTGAGCGGCTCATCCAGGCTGTCGAGCATCCGCCGGGTCGAGTCACTCGGCTTGGCCACCCGGAAGAACGAGAAATCGGCGAAGACATCCAGCTCGTCGGCCGTATAGGCGAAGAGGGAGCCGTAAACGGCGGCACAGGACAAGGCCGCCCCAGCCACCACCGCAGCCACGACTCGGCGCGACTCCACCCGCTCGGCTCGCTGCATCGACCGTCGCGCCAGCTCACCCAAGATGCTCGGCAAGATGCTCAGCACCACCAGGCTGATCCACAGGACGGTGCCCACGTCGCCAAACAAGTCGGGCTGGCCCAGCTTGGGCACCTCGACGCCCAACAGCTCACGTCCCGCATCGGTGGTCCCGTACAGCACGCCGAGGGCCAGCAAGCCCAGACCACTGAACACCGCCAGGGCGCGGGCCGCGCTACGCCGATCCGCCGAGGCTTGGGCCACCGCCCAGAGGCGCTGGCCGAAGCACGCCACCAGCCCGGCCACCGCGAAATAGGTGAACAAGGTGGCAAACCACTCGACGCTGTCGAGCACCCGCTGCCCCATCAGCAGCGCCAACCAGCCAGCCATGGTGCCACCGAAGGCCCAGGCATTGAACCGGTCGGCCGTGCTTGGGCCACCGGTCAGCTCCCGACGGCGCCGCGCCAGATCCCGCACCGCACCGGCCGCTAGCTCGTCCGCCGGGCATGTCTTGCCGCTTTCCGTCAGCGCCATCGTCGTGCCTCCAACGTCTTGGTTGCGGCCAGCAGGAAGAAGAAGGCGACCCCCACGTAATACACCACGTTCTCGAGCCGCAGCACGCCCAGGTTGAAGTCCCGCTGTCGGAAGTGATGAATCGCCAGGCCGTCGACGAAACCGACGACCGGCGGCTCGGTCACCTTGCGCAGCAGCCACAAGAGCACCAGCGTGCCCAGAATCGCTCCCCCGACGATGATGGCTATCACCTGGTTCTTAGCCAGAGCCGAGGCGAAGAGCCCGATGGCGATAGCCGCCGATCCGGCCAGCAGCACGCCGAGATAGCCCACCATGATGTGACCTACGCTCACCTTACCGTTCACGAAGATGAGTGCCGGCATGTAGACGGTCAGCGCCGTCACTATGGAGAGCATCGCCAGCACGGCCAGGAATTTGCCGATCACCACATCTCGGTCCCGAACCGGTGAGGTTTTCAAGAGCACCAGCGTGCCGTGCTCGTGCTCATGGGCAATCAGCCGAAAGGCGAGCAACAAGCCCAGGGCCATCATGACGCCGCTGGTGTTGTAGAAGAACTGGCGCAGCACTTCGGCGCTCAGACGTTTGGCCCCCGCGCCGCCCAATGCTCGGGCGATGAAGAGGATCCCCGCCAGCAGCAAAGCCGCCGAGGCCGCGATGTAGCCCACCGGCGCCCGCAGGTAGGCCTTTAGCTCGCGGCCGGCTATCAGCATGATACTCGTCATGTCCTCACCTCTGCCTCGTCGTCCGATCCGGTGAGCTGCAGGAATATGTCTTCGAGCTCCCGAGAGCCGCGCTCGAGCGCCAAAATGCCAAAGTCAGCCTGGACCAGCAGCTTGCAGATGTGCTCCCGGACGTCCCGAGTAGCGCTGATGGTGGCGCAGACCACGTCACCAGGCATTCCCTCGAGCTTCCGCTCCGCCATGTTGGTCACCCCACTGACGTCGTCCACCAGGCCCCGCAGCCCGACGAAGGGCCCCTCAGGGTTGTCCTTGGACGGCACCCGGACGGTGATCTCGAAGTTGCGCCCCGAGGCCATTTGAGCCGACAGCTCGCGCTCACTGCCGGAGGCCACGATCTCGCCGTCCCGAATCACCAGCAGTCGGTCACAGGTCTCGCTGATCTCCGACAGGATGTGACTGGACAAGACGGTGGTGTGTTCACCTCGCAACGAGCGAATGAGCTCGCGCATCTCGACGATCTGCACCGGGTCCAGACCGCTGATGGGCTCGTCCAGCAGCAGCAAGCTGGGCTCGTGGACGATGGCCTGCCCAATGCCCACCCGCTGTTGGTAGCCATGGGACAGAGTATCGATGCGTTCGTCCACCCAGTCATCGAGAGCCGTGAGTCGCAAGGCTTCCTTGACCCGCTTCTCGACCTTGCGTGGGTCTACCTTGCGAAGTCGGGCCGCGAAGGTCAGAAACTCGCCCACTCGCATCTCCGCATAAAGGGGCGGTCGGTCGGGAAGATAGCCGATCCTGGGACGCACCTTGTCGGGCTCGTCCAGCAGATCGACCCCATCCACTACGATGTGCCCCGAGGTGGGGAGAAGCTCGCTGGAGAGCATCCGCAACGTCGTGGTCTTGCCGGCTGCGTTGAGCCCCAAGAGGCCCACCACTTCGCCTTTTTCGATGCAGAAGCTGAGCGGTCCGACCGCCTTCTTCTCGCCGTAGTACTTGGTCAGCTCGTTGATCTCGATCACCGGTGTACCTCGCGCTCGGATAGATGGTCCTGCGCCGCGGCACGTTATTTGGTCGAGCCGCCGCCCGCGTGCAAGTCCTTCGCGCATCCCCCCCGGGGGCGCCCGGCCGTCAGGCTTCGAAAGACCACACCGCCGATTGCCCCTGCCGGCGGCGCCGACGGGCCTCCCACTCCGCCAGCCGGGGCGCGGCGAATGAGACGGCTAGTGCGAGTCCGAGGCCCGCAATCACGTCGATCAAATAATGCCAGCGCAGGACCATGGTCGAGATGATGATGTTCAAAGCGAACCAGGAACACACCATGGCGGGCCACCGCCAGCGACGGTCGCGCCGCGCCTGGGTCCAGGAAAAAAGCGCGTACCAGGTGGGCACAGCCGTGTGCAACGACGGAAAGATGTCCCGCAAGGCACCGCCGGCCGCCACCGTGTCACAGACACACCGCCAGAAGAAGCCACCGTGGATGGGCCCCTGAAACTGGTCTGCAAAGTGGTGAATCGGCCCCGTCCCGGGGACCAGCAAGTAGCCCAGCTGGCCCACACAGAGCACCAGAAACGATCCGATGGCATATTCGCTCGTCGCCCGTCCAGGACGAAGCAGCCAGAGCATGACCACCAGGTAGGTCCCGATCACGAAGAAGTAGCTGAAGTAGAAAAACGAGAAATACTCGACGATGAGACGGGTGTTGAACCGCTCGAGCCAGAAGGCTGGCTCGAACCCGAAAACGGCCAGGTCGATCTTCAACAGAACGTCGTCGAGCGACCCGCTGCGCAACAAGGGCAGCAGGTCCCGCAACATCAGGTAGCTCTCGATGACTACAGCCATGAGGGCAATCCGGTAACCGGCAGCCCGCACCCGAGGCGCCCCCCTCAGCCCCCGAGCTAACAGACAGCCGAAAGCAATGGCCAAGATGCACAGATCGATGCGCCGCCCGCTCAGATCGCGGGCGAGCGACGGGGCAGCGCGCCACACCAGCAGGCGGATGACGACCAGGTAGCTCAACGGGATGAGGTCCTGAAGGGTGAAGGACCGTCCGCTGATGGTCGGGAGACGGGGCTCGGACCTCAATGCCGGTCTTATGCTGTCGAGCAGCTGAGTCATCTGATGCGGTTCACTCCGATCCGATCGATCGGGAAGTAGGCAGGAATCGCGCCACGACGGGCCTAGTCGCCCCGGGGCCGCCTGATTTCGCGATGCTGCTGGGCTGAGGGGAGACCACACTCGCCTCAAGTGCGTAGCGCCCTACCCGAGGCTGAGGGCCAGCTGCGAAGAGGGCCGACCAGACTGCGAAGTCAAACACCCAACAGAGTCGAATTCTCGTCACCTCTGATGAACCAGAGACTCATAGCCGGCAGCTGTGCGAGTCAGCGAGCCCATCACGGACTGGCCCCGCGCCCCCGCGGCCCGACTCATGGACCCGTGGGACCATGCAAGACTTGTGGAAACCCGGGCCACCGGTACAGGATCAGATCAGACCGTGACACGAACCCAGCGGGCCCCGCGATGAGCACGCCAGAGTCTCAGTGGCTGAATCTGCTGATCACCGACAGCCTCGGTAGACCACTCTGCAACGCGCCATACAGTCTTCACTTAGGCGACAGTTGCAGTCGCGAGACGCTCCTGGAGGCCGGCACGCTAGACCAAAGTGGGCGGCTACACGCCAGCTGGCGCGATCCCAGCATGACGCTGCTCATTTGTTATCGCGCTCTGGTGCTCACCAAAGGACCGAACCACGGGCTGGCCTACACGCGTAACCGCCTCACCTGTCTCGGCTTCGACACCGGCGCACCCTATCGCGAGCTGGACGGCAAGCGGGTCCACAAGGCGCTTGGCGCGCTGCTCGCCAGCGCCATCGCCGAAGGGGTCGCCTCGACCGACGCCGACCCCCACGCCGTACTCGACGCTTGGGTCGCTGGGCGCATCGGCGTGAGAGAACCGGCAACGGCGGCGCCAACCCCACGGCGCCGGTTGTCCCTGAGACGGCGGCGACCTGCGGTCCTCGATGCTGGCTCCCCGTCAGGCTCCCACCTTCACGGATCTTTTCCCGGCCCCCCCAGAACCGCCCCCTTCGATGATGGCGTGAGCCGACGGAAGGTCACTTTGGCGGTGACCACGGGTCCACAGCACCGCCGCCACACGGCCGATCGCATCGTCGTCTACGACTGGTTCACCGGGCACGGGCCACCACCACGAGGCGGCAATGCCATCGAGGCGCTGGTGGACGGCAAGCAGATGTGGGCCGCCGTGGCACGAGATATCGATGCCGCCAAGAGCGAGCTCTGCATCACGAGCTGGTGGGCTGATCCCGACATCGAGCTGACCCGGCCTACCGCTCTGGCCCGCAGCGATCCTCACGAGCGCCGCGCCTACCGCTTGGCGTCTCAGATCGAAGCCCTGGCGGCCCGAGGCGGGCGCACCGTCATCTTGCTGTGGAATTGGATTGGCACGCCCATCGTCAATCGAACCCTGAGGCGTTGGGCGATGGAGACAGGCGACAACGTCGAGGTGCTGCAACGGGCCCACCCCAAGCGGACCGGCTCGTTTCACCAGAAGACCTTGGTGGTGGATCGCCAGGTGGCCTATTGCGGCGGTTTCAATTTGCGGCAGAACGACTGGGACTCGCCACAGCACCGCATCGACGATCCACGACGCAATCCACACGCCGCTGACCGCCGTGCACGGCAGCGCAGGCTGCCTGCCTACGGGCCACGGCACGATGTCGCCGTACGCATCTTGGGACCCCTGGTCGCCGACATGCACCGCAGCTTCGCAAGCCATTGGAACGGCACCTTGAAGCGACACCGCGGTGGGTTGGGCAGCCTGCTCGGGCGCGTGACGGCACGACTGAGCGGCATTGGCGAGGCCGCGCCGGTTGAGCCGCTCCCCGACACGCCCAAGGCGGCCGGTTCGGTGGTGGCCCAACTCGTGGGCACCGACCCGCGACGGCGTTGGCGAGACCAGGCCATCTACGACGTGCTGCTGCGAGCCATCCACAACGCCCGCAAGCTGATCTACCTAGAAAACCAGTACTTCCGCTCCAGTCGCATTGCTCAGGCGCTGGTCCGAGCGCTGCGCCAGCACCCGGACATGGAGCTGGTCGTGGTGACCAATCGCATCCAAGGGCCCTGGCGTCATGCCTACGGCGGGGCCTACCACACCGCCAAGATGCAGCAGACGATCCGCGAGACGAGGCCGTCCTTCCAGCTCTACGAGCTGCTCAGCTGCGGCCTGGTGGACCAGCGGGTCTGCTACCGGCCCATCCATGTCCACGCCAAGGTGATGATTGTCGACAACGAGTGGCTCACCGTCGGCAGCGCCAACCTCAACGAGCGCAGCATTCGCAGTGAGGCAGAGGCCAACGTGGCAATCGAGGACGAGGCGCTCGCCACCGAGCTTCGGTGCCGCCTGATGGCCGAGCACCTCGGCTTGAGCCCCACCGATGAGCGGCTTGCCGACCTGAGCCGTTGCGCAGCCCTGTGGCGCCGCCTAGCCCGCCGCAACGCCGAGGCCCGCAGCCGGGGACAGCTCGCCGACGGCCACGCCCACCCCTTCAGACAGAAACCGTCACTGCGAGCGCTTCGAGGTCGGGCGATCTGGTTCTGATTTCTCCGCCCCGCCGGTCGTGCGATGCTCTGCCGGCCATGACCAGTTCGGCCAACGAAATGGACACCAGCCTCGGTGAGCGCTTCCCCCGCACGCCGGAACAAATGGAGCAGCTCCGCGCCAAGGGAATCGCCGCAGCCAAGCGTTTGCTCAGCTTCATCGATGCCTCGCCGACGCCGTACCACGCCACCGAAAACGTGGCGCAGCAACTGCGTGAAGATGGCTTCGAGTTACTCAGCGAGCGGGACGCTTGGACCCTCGAGCCCGGGGACCGACGCTACGTGGTGCGCAGCGCCGGCACGCTCATCGCCTTCGTCGTCGGTGCCCGGTCGCCGGCCGAAGCTGGCTTTCGCATCATCGGTGCCCACACCGACTCGCCCAATCTGCGAGTCAAACCGCTGCCGTCCCTGACCCGCAAAGGCTACCAACAACTCGGTGTGGAGGTTTACGGCGGGGCGCTGCTGTCCACCTGGCTGGACCGCGACCTCTCACTCGCTGGACGGGTCGTCTACCGAACGAGCGACGGAGAGCTCGACACGCTCTTGGTAGACCTGCGTCGTCCCATCGGACGGGTCGCCAGCTTGGCCGTCCACCTGGATCGGACCGTCAACACCGAAGGCTTGGTGCTGGACAAGCAAAAGCACATGGTGCCCCTGCTTGGCCTCGGCAAGGACAAGATCGATCTGGCCCAAGAGCTCGCCGACCAGCTCGAGCTGAACCCAGAGGCCATCACAGGTTACGATCTGTGCTTCTACGACACCCAGAAGGGATCGCTTGGCGGTCTGCGCGACGAGCTGGTGTTCAGCGCCCGAATCGATGATCTGGCCAACTGCCACGCCGCCATCGAAGCCCTCTGTGGCACCCCGGACAAGCTGGACGCCACGGCGGTCGTTGCCCTCTATGATCATGAGGAATGCGGCAGCCGGAGCGCCGCCGGCGCCGCCAGCTCGGTGCTTCGTGACGTGCTCGGGAGGGTGGCCCTCGCTTACCCGGAAGGTCAGGTACAAGCTTTCCCACGAGCGATGGCCACCTCGGTGCTGGTCTCCGCCGACCTGGCCCATGCGGTCCATCCGAACTACGCCGACCGGCACGACGACAACCACGTGCCCGCCATCAATCGCGGATTGGTGATCAAGACCAACGCCAACCAGGCCTATGCAACCAGTGGCCCCACCGCAGCGTTATTCGAGAAGCTGTGCCACGACGTGGGCTACGAACCCCAGCATTTCGTCACCCGGAGCGATCTACCTTGTGGCTCGACCATTGGTCCAATCACCGCCGCCCAGCTCGGCATCCAGACGGTCGATGTCGGTGCCGCCCAGCTCAGCATGCACTCGTGCCGCGAAGTGGCAGGCTCGCTCGACGTGTACCTAACCCAGCAGACCTTCCAGCAGTTCTTTCGCTGAGGCTCCTGCCCACGCGGGGTGATCGCCCCTGGCCCACGCTCCCACCACCGCCGGCGCAGCGCCGAGCACTAACCGCGCTGGGACCGTAGCGCGTAGCCAATCAGCTTGTAGAGCAGCCGAGCCCCCACACTGGCGTCCCAACCGCCACCGCCCGACCCTGGGGCCACCTCGCAAAGATCGAAGCCCACGATGCGGCGACCGCTGCGACACAGTGCATCCAGGATAGCCAGCGCCTGGTGAAAGCTGAGACCGCC
>JAUVCD010000896.1 GCA_030590865.1 Myxococcales bacterium
CGGTGCTCTCGAGCTTCGTGCTCTACGTCATCGTGGAGTAATCACGGAGGCTCGGGGTCGATCAGAGCGTCTCGGCGCCGAATTTCTTCAGCCACTTGCGGGTGGCCGTCGTGGGCACGAACTGCTCGCCGTCTTGCAGGAAGTCCAAGCGGACCTGGGTCACCTTCAGGTATTGGTCAGAGTCAATGAGCTTGAAAATGCTGTTCCCGGGGACCTGGTCGCAGAGCGCTTTGATCTTGGCCTTGAGGGCCTTGGTGACCGTTGCCGATGCGTAGCGCATGTGGACTCGCAGATCGGGCTTTCCGTCCCGGTTGATGTCGACGGCTTCGAGTCGCTCTATAGAACCGTTAGTGACTCTGTCGTCAGGGAGCCTGACGCACACGCCGGTTGCGTGGTGGTGCATCCTGACCAACGATGCGTACCTTCGCGTCTTGAAGTCGTAGGTGTAAACGTGGTCGATAGCCTCATAGCCGGTGGAGAGGCCCGCTTGGCAGACGAGGATGTCCCGCTCAGGGCGCTCGATGCGTAGGGAGCTGTTCGGATTGAGCCCCGAGTGATAGCTGACTGGGGTCCAATACCAATCGGTGGGGGACTTCTCTACGATGAGTGTGCCTCCACCTTCCTCGGAGATGTTCTCGCAGCCATCAAACAGGAGCGCGGCCTGTTGGGCGCCTGGATGGGTGAACGAGCCCTCGTGGAATTGGACGAGGGAGTAGAACGGGTCGGGGTCCACAGCGATTTGGCCGTCAGGCTTGGTCTCTTCGTCATCCCAAGGTGCGCAGGCGCGGCAGCCGACCTGGATCCTGCCCCCGAGGTGGTTCACCGCGGCGGCGCAGACCGATTGGACCAAGGTGAGCTTGTCAGGATCGGCACCCGGGTAGGGCGACGCGCGCGGTGGTGGGGGCGGTGGCGGAGACGGCGGTGCATTGCTCGCTGCTGGGGCAGCCACGGTGGTCGCGGTCGCAGAGATCGTCGCGGTAGCGCTCGGCGCCGTGGCGGTGCTGACGGTATTGCCCGCGCTCAAGGACACCACGGTTCGGGGTTTCGGATCCGGGTGATTCGAGCATGAGGCTGCGATAGCAATGATGAGCAGCGTGACGTTCTTCGACACGGTCACATACCAGCCCGAGGCAGCCTCGAGGTCAACGCCATAGTCCGTGCAGGCGCTCCGGGCCTGTTGTGTCGACTTCCCTCACCCGTCGTCTCATGCAGCCCAACGGTACTCTTGGTGAAGCCCGCCGAGGACGGGGGTGGTGACGATCCGGGCACCATCGCACGCTCGAACGCCGCGCTCGGGGGACAGGCGAGCCGCTGGGCGGAACGCGTGGGGTCGCTGGCCTCAGGGGGACAGCTTGACGATGTAGATGCTCGCGTTGTTGGTCTTGAGCAAGTCGCCACCGAAGCTCACATCGCCGCTGAAGGCCCCCGTCACCAGGACGTTCTGCTGCTTGTCGGCAGCGATGGCAGCACCAAAGTCGTGGCCAGTGCCGCCGTAGGAGCGACTCCAGAGATGCCGCCCGACACTGTCGAGCTTGGCGACGAAGACGTCGACGGTGAACTCCTCATTGGCATCCGTCACGCTCGTCAGGATGTCGCCTCCAAAGGAGGCGGAGCCCTGCAGCGGTCCGGTGAGCAAGATGTTCTCTTCCCCGTCGATGGCGATGATCGGCCCCGTACCAGTCACATCCGTCGCCCCTGAGTAGCTGGCGCTCCACTGGATGGCACCATCGTGGGTGAGCTTGGCGACGTAGAGCGTGTCCTCCGAGGCGTGGTAGGTGTCGTCGGCGAGCTGGATTTCATCGTCGAAAGCACCAGCCACAACGATACTGTCGGCGTCGGCGTCGAGCCCCTGCACCACCTGGTTACCCTGGCCTGCCATGGCCATACTCCAGAGATGGTCACCATCAGGGGTGATCTTGGCTACATAGGCTGCTGGAGACGCAGCGCTCGACAGGGGACCACCACCGAAGTCGATCTCGCCGGCAAAGTAGCCTGCAACCACGATATTGCCGACCGAATCGACATCAACGGCCTGAGCGAAATCGTTGGCGCCATCACCGTAGGCCCGGGACCAAACGAGGCTTCCGTTGGCATCGAACCGGGCGATGAAAGCGTCTTCATGATCCCCCGCCACGGTCTGCCCGAGATCGATGCCAGCAAGATGAATGGTGCCCCGAAAGTTGCCAACCACGATGACGTCGCCCGTGGGACTGACGGCGACGTCCTCAACCGACTGGGGGGTCTCCCAGCCAAATGACTGATACCAGACGGTCTCACCCGTAGCGCCGGAGATCCGAGCGAGGAAGCCATCGTAGTCGTCTGCCCAAGCCGACCACACCTCGCCGCCTGAGCTATTGAAGAGCATCTGCCGCTCGAACCTGCCCACCACCAAGACGTCGCCACCTGAGTCCAAGGCGAGCCCGTTGACCCACTCGTGACCCATCCCGCCGAGGCGCCTACTCCAGCCGTGGCCCCCCTGGATGCCCAGCTTGGCGACGACCACGTCGTAGCCGTCGCTGGGCGCCAGCTCCCCCCCACCGAAGTCGACAGGACCGTTCGCGTGGCCGGCCACGATCACGTTGCCGCTGTCGTCGGCTGCGATGCAGCGGCCCCGGGATTGGTTGTCCGACGAAAACGAGTCGCTCCACAGGTGCTCGCCGCAGTCCGTACAGGCCCCGCCCGACCCGCCAGTGCCCGCCGCTCCGGCCCCCGCGTCGGCAGGCAAGACCGCAAAATCGGTCAACCCACTGACGACGTTGCAGGCTAGACAGCCCACGGTGCTGCCGAGGGCAATGGCGCGAAGAATGCTCACTAGGCTCAAAGTTGGTCGAGACTATACCCGGTTGTCAACGGCCCTGGGGGGCGCTAAGGCCTCGCAGACAGGGGAGGTCACGGACCAAACAGCGTATAATAGGCCGAGACGGGTTTTCCAGGACCGCTGAAAGCGTTCGTCGGACCCCCTTTGTGGAGGACGGATCATGGGACTCAACGACACTTTGCTTACTCGTCCAATCGCCTGTGCCGGGATCGTCATTTTGGCCATGGCCGCTGCCTGCGCGACCGCTGCCGAGCGGGACGATGATGACGACGACGATGACACCGGCGGGG